>JACPLO010000001.1:110752-167227 GCA_016186495.1 Candidatus Niyogibacteria bacterium | reverse complement strand
GGCCATTACCCTACCAACAAGCTGATAGCCCGCAGGCCACTCATTTACCGGAATTGCCGAAGCAAAACCTTTACCGAATACTCAACGAATTGAGCACTCGGACTATCGCATATTAGCCAATCTTTCAATTGGTTATCCGCGTGTAAATGGTATGTACCTACGTATTACTACCCCGTTCGCCACTCCTGCGCGCTTACGCGCGCAAGCGTTTGACTTGCATGCCTTATCCACGCCGCCAGCGTTCATCCTGAGCTAGGATCAAACTCTCTAAAAAATAGAAATTATAAATAACTTCTATTTATCTATAAGCGGAACAAAAGAAAAAATTTTTCTTTAACGCTTTAATGTTTAATATTAACTCAATGTTTAATTCTTTATTAAATTGCCAAGGTTCAAGCAATATCAAGCACATTATCAATTATATGTATTTTAAAATATGAGTCAAGTCCTCATTAAAAGAGAGTAAATTGTAAGGCAGTTTCAAACAAATTTTATATTTTTAGCTTTCCATTCGTTTATTTTTTTGTGATTTCCGGTCGTCAGAACTTTAGGGACATTATATTTTTTGCCTTTATAAATTATAATTTCCGGCCTCGTATAAACCGGCAGACTCGGCGTTTTAGCTTTCATTGAAGTAATGGATTTTCCCAAATTTTTGGCAATTTCTTTAAAACGCGTCTCTTCTAAAGATTGTTCTTTTCCTAAAACACCTTTAAGGTGCCGGGAAACCGCGTCAACAATAATTAAAGCCGGAAGCTCTCCTCCCATTACGATATAAGGGCCAATTGAAATTTCGGAAACGGAAATATTTTTTCTTCCGCGGCAGCGATCCTTTATTATTTTAAAAATTCTGGCATCCATTCCCTCATAACGGCCGGCAATTAAAACAAAATGGCTGAATTTTGACCATTTAATGGCTGAAGCATTGTTAAATTGGCGTCCCGCCACTTCTAAAAAAATAATTTTTGTTTTGGCTTTTCCGATTTTTTTAAAAATTTTTTCCGCGGCTTTCACCATTGGCTCGGCTTTCATAACCATTCCCGCGCCGCCCGCGTACGGCCGGTCATCCACCATCTTATGTTTATCCGCGGCGAATTTCCGGGGATGATAAAATTCAATCCGGATTATTTTTTTTTCCACCGCCCGCCCTAAAATAGAACTTTCAAGATAAGATTTGAAAGCCCCGGGAAATAAAGTGATAATATGAAAAGTTATCATTGTCTTTGATTTCAACAAAAAAACCGCCTACCAATAAGATAACACGGTTTTTTTGTTTTTTTGATCTGATTAGAGCTTAAGGTCGTCTACCACTTCATCAACGCTTTTTGAAGCAGAATCGGCGCGCTCTGATCGTTTTCCTTTCCATTCACTGCCTTCCGGCTCTTCAATCTTGAGATTAACCAACGCGTTGTTGGAACGGCCCACGATTTTAACGAGCGATCGGATGGCATTGGCGGTATTGCCGCTTCTCCCAAGAATTCTTCCCATGTCTTCCTGATGAACTTTAAGAGTTAAAAGAACTCCCCTTTCGTCAACCTTGCGGCTAACTTGCACATCATCAGGACGGCTGACTAATGCCTTAGTGACATATTCAAGAAATTCCTGGTCTTTAAACTTTTCAGCCATATTAGAATTTCTATCTTAACAACTTTCATGAACAATCGACCTTTTACTTAAACTAATCACATTATATTTATTTTATATTTTTTGTCAAACATCCAGATTCTTCACCTCTTTTGCGTGAGTCTGAATAAAAAGTTTTCGGGGCGGCACTTCCGTGCCCATTAAAACATCAAAAGTGTGTTCAGCCTCTTCGGCATCTTTGATGTTGATTTGTTTAAGAATTCTGACTTTCGGATCCATCGTCGTTTCCCAGAGCTGTTCGGGATTCATTTCACCCAGACCTTTATATCTTTGGATATTTAAACCTTCTGGACCGCCTAATTCTTTCAACGCTTGTTCTTTTTCTTTTTCATTATAAACATAACGCGCGGTTTTGCCTTTTTGAATCTGATAAAGCGGCGGCTGGGCAATAAAAAGATATCCCGCTTCAATCACCGGCAAATAATAGCGGTAAAAAAGAGTCAAAAGTAAAGTCTGGATGTGAGAACCGTCGACATCGGCATCGGTCATAACGATAATTTTATGGTATCTTAATTTTTCAATGTTGAAATCCTCCGCGATGGCGGCGCCTAACGCGATAATCAAATGTTTGATTTCTTTGGAGGCAAGCATTTTATCCAGCCGCGCTTTTTCCACGTTTAAAATCTTTCCCCGCAAAGCTAAAATTGCCTGAAGCCGGCGATCGCGCGCCATTTTTGCCGAACCGCCGGCCGAATCTCCTTCCACGATAAATAATTCCGCTTCGCTGGCGTCGCGAGTCTGGCAATCCGCCAATTTTCCAGGAAGAGCCAGCCCTTCTAAAATACCTTTTCTTAAGACCGTTTCTTTAGCCGCTTTCGCGGCTTTTCTGGCTTTCATGGCGAGAAGCGTTTTTTCCATAATCGAGCGCGCTTCCTGGGGATATTCTTCCAAAAAAGCGGAAAAAGCTTCATCAAAAACGCTCTCCACCGCGCTTCTGGCTTCAGGATTGCCCAGCTTGGCTTTAGTTTGGCCTTCAAATTGCGGCTCTCTTAATTTTATGGAAATAATCGCGCTCAAGCCTTCCCGGACGTCATCGCCGGTAAAAGTGTCTTCGCCGGATTTTATTAATTTATTGGCTTTGGCATAATTATTAAGCGTTCTGGTAAGCGCGGTCCGAAAACCGGTTAAATGCATTCCGCCTTCCGGCGTATAAATATTATTGGCAAATCCCAATTCTTTGGCTTGTAAATCATCAATGTATTGGAGCGCTACTTCCACCTGAATGTCTTCCATTGTTTTATTCACGTAAAATATCGTCTCTTGTTTAGCCAAAAAATGCCGATTGATATAGCGCACGTAAGACTTGATTCCGCCTTCAAAATAAAAAGAATAACCGCGGTGCGAAAGCGGATCTTTTTCCCGTTTATCATAAATAGAAATGCGGACTCCCGCCGTAAGATAAGCCTGCTGCCGAAGGTGTTCCAAAACGCGATCCCAATCAAAAACTATTGTTTTAAAAATTTCCTTATCCGGCTTAAAAGTGACGGCCGTGCCGGAATTTTTACAAACGCCGATTTTTTTTACTTTGCTTTTTGCTTTTCCTCTCTGATATTCCTGCTGCCATTTTTCTCCGTCGCGGCAAACTTCCACGACCAAATATTCGGAAAGGGCGTTAACCACCGAAACACCCACGCCATGAAGCCCGCCGGCCACTTTGTAAGCTTCCCCGCCGAATTTACCGCCGGCGTGAAGCGTGGTCATCACCGTTTCTAAAGCCGATTTTTTAGTCTGCTTATGGGTGTCCACCGGAATGCCGCGGCCGTCATCAATCACCGTTATCTTATTGTCCGGCAAAAAAATAACGGAAATATTTTTAGCAAAACCGCCCATTGCCTCATCGATGGAATTATCCACCACTTCCCAAATAAGATGATGCAAACCGTCAACGCCAGTGGAACCAATATACATTCCCGGCCGCTTCCTGACCGGCTCAAGTCCCTCTAAAACATAAATATCTTTAGCGGTATATTTATTTTCTTCTTTTTTTGATTTTTCTTGTTTTTTTAGCATATTATTTTCTCGTTTCCCACGCCGGATTTTCTTCTAGCGCTTTAATGATTTTTTCCATTAATCTGTCAACTTCTTGATCGCTCAAAGTTTTTTCTTGGCTTTGAAAAATCAAATGAAAAGCAAAATTTTTCTTTTCTTCCTCAAGTTCTTTTCCCTGATAAACGTCAAAAAGGTCCGCGTCAATCAAAAATTCTCCGCCGCTGTTTTCAATCACGTCCGCCACTTCCGCCATTTTAGTTTCTATCGGCACCAAAATCGCTAAATCCCGCGTCACCGCCGGATATTTTGAAATCGGCAGATATTCATTTTCTTCGGCAACCAGATTTAAAAGCAAATCAAAATCAAGTTCGGAAAACGCCGCTTTTCCCTTAATTTTAAATTCTTTCCCTGCTTCCGGATGAAGGGCGCCGATTAAACCGATTTTTTTTTCTCCTATTTTAATCTCGCTTGCCTGATAAGGATGAAAAAAACCTCCCGGTAAAAATTGGTCGCCCGGCGAAAACGCGTCGTCAAACCAGTAATCGGTTAAACCAAAAGATTCCAAAAACGAACAAAGCGCGCCTTTCAATTCAAAAAACGCTTCCTGGCTTTCCCGCCAATCCAAAGAAGCTGTCGCTAAAGACAATTTTTCTTCTTCTTTTTGGCAGAAAATCTTCCCGATCTCAAAAAACTTCAAGGTTTTCTCATATTTTAAATTTTTTTCCAGAACGGCAGCTAAACCAAAAAGTAAAGAAGGCCGGAGGAAAGCAAATTCGGGTTTGGAGGGATTTTTTAATTTAAAGATATTCCGGTTGTTTCCAAAAAAACCGATTTCTTTTTCTCCCGCGAAAGAATAATTATACGCCTCACTGAAACCCAACGCTTTCAAACGGTCCTTAAAACGGGAACGCAAAACCGCCGTTTCATTTTTTGGAAAATCAGAAAGTTCAACTTTAGCCGGACAAGCGGTTATTTTATCATAACCGCGGATTCTTCCGACTTCTTCAATTAAATCTTCTCCTATTTCCAAATCCAGCCGGAAAGAAGGAGGAGTAACCAGAAAAATATTTCCTTTTTTTTCTTTAATCGAACAGCCGAGCCGCGTTAAGATATTTTTAACTTCCGGCCGGCTGATGTCCGCGCCTAAAACCGAATTAATTTTTTTTAAGTTTAACGGAATGGCAGAAATTTTTCTTTTTTTAAGGAAAAAGTCTTTGAATGGCTCTGATTGGCGGCCGCCGGCAATTTGAATGATTAAATTGATTACTCGTTCCATCGCTTCTTTGGCTAATTCAGGATCAAGGCCGGCGGAAAATCGAAGAGAAGAATCAGTAACTAAACCGATTCGGCGCGAAGTTTTTCTGATGTTCACCGGCTCAAAATTAGCCGCTTCCAAAATAATATTTTTCGTATTTTCGGTTATTTCCGCTTTTTTTCCGCCTTTAATGCCGGCGATGGCTAAAAGGCTTTTATTATCCGCGATCACCAATACATCTTTATCCAGCTTAATTTTTTCATTATCCAAAGTTTCTATTTTTTCTTCATTTTCCGCTCTTCTGACCATAATTACTCCTTCTATTTTATCGGCGTCAAAAGCATGAAGCGGCTGTCCTAATTCCAGCATCGCGTAATTAACGGCGTCAACAATATTATTAATTGTTCTCTGGCCAAGGACTTCCAGCCGTTCTTTGAGCCATTCCGGCGAAGGCCCGGTTTTTATTCCCTGAATTATCGCTCCGATGTAACGAAAACATAATTTTGGCTCCTGAATTTTTATCCCGTTAAATAACCGTGAAGCAAATTTAACGGGGTTTACCCCGTTAAATAGTTGCGAAGCAAATTTAACGGGGTGAATTTTTGATTTGTTTTGAATCTCACGCTTTGTATTTTTAATTTCATAATTAAGAATGGCGGCGATTTCTCTCGCGATTCCGATATGCGATAAACAATCATGTTTTCGGTTGGGCAAAACATCAATATCCAGAAGAAAATCTCCGCTCTTTTTTTCTAAATTTTCAACTTCAAAAGAATGAAGCGTCAAAAGCTCCGCTAATTTTTCCGGTTTTGGCAATTCTTTGGCAAAAAAAGATTGTAACCAATTATAACTTACTCTCATTTTTATTTAAAATTGTTTAAGAAATCTGATGTCATTGGCGTGAAAAAATCTGATATCCGGAATTTTATATTTCATCATCGCGATCCTGTCCAATCCGACGCCAAAAGCAATGCCTTGCCAAAGCCGCGGATTATAACCAACCGCCTTAAAAACATTAGGATGAACCATTCCCGCGCCCATAATTTCCAGCCAGCCGGTTCTGGAGCAAACCGGACATCCTTTTCCCGCGCATTGGATGCAAGACATATCCACTTCAAAACCCGGTTCAACAAAAGGGAAATAACTCGGCCGAAGCCTGATTTTAACTTCTTTATTAAAAAGTTTTTTAAAAAAAACAGGAATAAGATTCTTGAAATTAGCCGCGCTGGTATCTTTACCGACAATCAGTCCCTCAACCTGATAAAATTGGATATCGTGCGAAGCGTCCGTGGCTTCGTATCTGAAAACTTTTCCCGGCGCGATCAGGCGAAACGGCGGCTGATGAGTTTCCATATAACGGATCTGGACGGGCGAAGTATGGACGCGGAGCAAAAATTTTTTTCCGTTTGCCGCGCCGGTTTCATCAACCCAAAAAGTATCCCACATTTCGCGCGCCGGATGGTCAGCCGGAATATTCAAAGCGTCAAAATTATAATGTTCGGTTTCCATTTCCGGCCCTTCGGCGACAACAAATCCCAAAGCCGTAAAAATTTCTTCCACTTCATTCCTTATTTTAGTCAAAGGATGAAGATGGCCGATCAGCGTCTTTCTGCCCGGCAAAGTAACGTCAATCTGTTCTTCTGAAAAAGCCGTCTTTTTTATCCGCGCTTTCAATAAATTTTCTTTTTTGTTAAAATTTTCCTCCAGTTCCCGGCGAAGCAAATTAGCTTTTTTTCCGGTTAAAACACGCTCTTCAACCGCTAAATTCTTCAATTCCCTTAAAATTTTAGTAAGCTTTCCTTTCCGGCCGAGATATTCAATCTTTAATGATTTTAAAGCCTCTTCATCAGCGGCTTTTTCAATGTCTTTTAAGGCCGTTTTTTGAATTTGATCAATGGAATCCATTCTTTTATTTTACGATAAAAAAACGCTTATCGCAACCGGTAAACCCCGTTAAATTTGCTTCGCAACTATTTAATGGGGTAAACCCCGTTAGAAATCGCAAACGCTTGAAAACAATTTGTTCGTTCCTTTAATGTAAATAAACACATCCAGTCGGTTAAGTTTATATACTATTCACATTCCATTTTCGATATATCGTAAATTTAAAGTAATAACGTTTGCGTCTTATTTTTAACGGGGTAAAATTGCGTAAAAAAAAAGGGTTGTTTTTTATAACAACCCTTTTATTATCTTTATTTAACTATAATCATCAATAATCATTAATCATCTGGAATCCATTAATTCTTCTAACTGCTCGAAAGAATATTCATGAAATACTCTATGAACAACATCTCCTGAAAATATACATATCAGGCTCAAATTTTGTTTTTTATATATAATTTGTAACTCATGGTAAAGATCGGCAGAGCCGACTCTATCAATCTTATACCCAATTTCTGACAAAAATGAATCTATTGTTTTTTTATCAGAAAATCTGATAACAGCTCTTTCTATCGCCATTGCGCGATAAAAAGATTTATTTAATTTTGAAACAATAAAGATAGATTTTTTTAATTTTTCTTTATCGTCCAACGATGGAGAATCAATCACGGAAACGATTAAATCTCCTAATAAAAATCCCCTAAGACTTTCCAGATAATTCGGATGAAATCCGAATTCATCAACAATAGAAAACATTAAAGAAACAGCATCCTCTATTTTCCCTTTTTTCACATATCCATCACTAATAATATTATGGAACGTCAACCATTTTAATCCTTTGTTCTTTATACTGAAAGCGATTTTTTTTGCTTCTTCCAAATCACCATCATTACGAATGATGGTTAAAACACTATTATGTTTTTCCCTATCTTCAGTATGATCCTGAAGGCTTTCTATTACTATTTCATCTTGATTTTGTAAATTATTTACGGCGTATGTGTTGCTTACGCTCGCAACAGTTAAACTAAAAAAAACTGCCGCAAAAATCCAAAATATTCTTTTCATTTTTTACCTCCTTTCCTGAAAAAATTTTTATCTTATTTCCATCTTATTTTGATGAAAGATATTATCACTATAACTACAAAAAATATCCAAAGTAATAAAGATTTTTTCTTTTTCATTTCATCACCTCTTTATTCTTTACCATATTTTTTCTGATAAATTTTGCCAAAAATATGAAGAAAATTGCTTATTTCTTCCCGGCAATGTTCCGATTCAAAAGTCATCCAACTGGGTTGCCCTTTTCTCATCATTTCCAAATAATCAAGATCCGCATGGCAACCGACAATTTCAATTTTCTGATCATCTGTTTTCTGATGGTAAACAGCCATAATCCGATTTTCCCTCATATCCTTAACTAAAGTTATTTTTTCTTGTTCAGCCTTAAATCCAGCCGTAAAAATTTCCACCGAAATCCAAGGAACAGCCGAAAATATTTCCGTTTTTAAAAGCTGATATTCTTTTAAAGAATAATAATCTGTCACGGCCTTATCGGGGAGCTTCGCGCCAAAAGCTGATAAAACTAAAAAAAGAAAAAAAACTTTTATTAAGATCGCCAATAATATTATCTTTCTCATTTTTTTTTCACCTCCTTTTTTAGAAAAAAAAATTAAATTTTCAAGGTTCTTTTGTAAAAAAACCGCATTTTTCATGCGGAAAAACCTTGCTTCACGCGCTTCTTTAAGAATAGAGTCGCGCCGGAATTTTAATGTTTAAAATAGCCAGTGCCCTTTTCTTACAAGAAATCGCCGTTATTTTATTGCTATTTTTATTATAATCCTTTGGAAATTTGTGTCAATAGCTGGTTCATTTGATTGCTTATTTTATCCCAGCCGTATTTTTCAAAAACCAATCTTTGGGCATTTGAAATAATTTTCTGCCTTAAGCGGTTATCGGCTAAAAGCATTTTCACTTTCTCCGCGATGCTTTTTGGATCGCGGACTTTGCAGAACAAGCCGGTCTCTCCATCTTTCAAAAAATCAACAATGCCTCCGACCGGCGTGCCGATCACCGGAAGGCCGGCTGCCATTGCTTCAATAAACGAATTTCCCATTCCTTCGGAAAGCGAAGGACGGATAAAAATATCGGCCCTAGCCAGATATTTCGGCAATTCTTTATGGGAAATTGCGCCGAACATAGAAACTCTGTCTTTAATTTTGAGATTTGAAATTAAAGATTTGAGATTTTTTTCTTCCAAGCCGTTTCCAAGGATAAACAACTTAACATTTTCCGGTAGATATTTCATCGCCTCCACAATATCTTGAACCGCGTTTTTTTCAACCAAGCGCGAAACAGTAATAATAATTTTTTCTTCTTTTGCTTTTTTTGCTCCGCTAAATTTTTTCTGAAAATTTGGCGGGGTGAATTTATTTATGTCCACTCCGTTCGGCACCACTTCAATCGGGCAAACCGCGCCATATCGCCTCGCAAAATCCGCCAGATAATTGCTGATCGCCTGGATATAGTCGGCTTTCTTAAAAATTTTTTTCCAAAGAGAATAAAAAATGCCCACTCGTTTTAAAATATGTTTTTCCGAATCCCCTTCCTGCAAAGTTAAAACAAACGGGATTTTTGGCTGAAAAATTTTAAAAAATAGAGCGCCAAAACCGGCGTAAGAAGCCATAATTGACCATAAAGCGCGATAATGTTTTTTTTTATGCAAATTATGAGCTTTAAAACAGCCCCAAAACGGCAGCAGATATTTATCCAGCATTGGAACGCCAAAACCTATCCGATAAACATTAACATTGCCTATTCTTTCGCTTTTCGGCAATTTTCCGCCTAAACGGGCGGTAATCATATCAAATTGAAAATTATTGATCCGGTCGGTTATTTCTTTAACGGCGATTTCCGCTCCTCCCACGAACGGCAAATAAGCGGTGGAAAAAATGATTATAGACGGTTTTATGTTTATTTCTTCCATTTTATTTTATTATTATATAAGTATAATAACGCTATGACGGCCAGAAAGAAAATACTTTATATCATCACTAAATCCATCTGGGGCGGAGCGACCAAATACACTTATGATTTGGCGGTTAATTTGCCGCGGGATAAATTTGAAGTCTGGATTGCCGCCGGCCCTCCGAAAAAAGGCGAAAATCTTTTTGTTGCGCTTAAAAATGCCGACGTTCATTGTTTAACCGTAAAAAATTTCCAAAAATCCGTAAATCCATTTAAAGACATTTTCGCTTTTTTTGAAATTTTAAATTTAATTAAAAAAATAAAGCCGGATATCATTCACGTTTCCAGTTCTAAAGCCGGCGGCCTCGCCGGCCTGGCAATTTTTGTTTTAAAAACCTTGAAACCCGCGGCTTATAATCTCAAATCTATTTTTACCGTTCACGGCTGGGCTTTTCACGAAAACCGCCCTGAATGGCAGTGTTGGCTGATAAAATTATTAAGCCGTTTAACCGTATTTTTCTATGATTGTGCTATCGCTGTTTCCGAATTTGACCGCGTTTCGGCGATCAAAAATAAAATCGCGCCAGCGGAAAAAATTATCACCATTCATAACGGCATAAATTCCGATTCTCTGAATTTTTTGAACAAAACTGAAGCGCGGCAAAAATTGGCGGTTCCAAATACGGCCGACGGACTCTGGATCGGAACAATCGGCGAATTTACCAAAAACAAAGGGCATAAATTTCTGATTGAAGCGGCCGCTGAACTGATAAAAAAATATCCGAAAATGAAATTTATAATAATCGGCCATCGTTCGGAAATAGGCGGAGAAAAACAAAAATGCTTTTCGCTCATTGCCAATTATTCATTGCAAAATAATGTTTTTCTTATTGACAGCCCGCGGAGCGCGGCAAAATATCTTAAAGCTTTTGATATTTTTATTTTTCCCTCTCTCAAAGAAGGCTTGGCTTACGCGCTTTTGGAAGCAGGCTTGGCCGAACTGCCGGTAATCGCCACGGAAACGGGCGGCAATCCTGAAATAATTACCGACCAACAGGAAGGACTTTTAATAAAACGGGCTGATGTTCAAGAAATCGTAAAAGCCGCAGAAAAACTAGCCGCCAATAACAATCTTCGCCAAACTTTCGCTAAAAATCTGCGCCAAAAAATCATCCGTGAATTTTCTTTTGAAAAACAATTGTCAAAAACCATCGGCCTTTATCTGTCCTGAATGGCATTTGTTTTTATAAAAACAAATCCGACAGCTGAAAAAATTCCCATTCCTAAACTGGCCAAAAACCAAAACCATGCGTTGTTTTTCGCGCCTTCTTCCGCTTTAACCGTGTTGGCGGCAACAGCGGAAACAATATCTTTATCCTGATTAACGGCGGGTTTTACCGAAGATGGCTGAACAACCGGCGGCTGATTAATTTTTTGAGGCAATGATGATGGTAAAATATCCTGCTTTAAGGGAGGCCCGGCGGTTTCTTTACCCGGAGATTCAAAAGCAACAATAATTTGCGTTTGCCCGTTAATTTTGTTAAAACTTTCATTTACTTTTAACAAACCGCTATATGAAAATAAATCAGCCGAAGAACCGGCTGAATTTAAAAATTCCACTTCTCCGGAAATCAGCGCCGGTGAAATCGCGGAAACCGATTCCGCCACGACTAAAAATGATTTAGGCAAAATAAAAGTGGAATCGGGAAAAACAAATTTTTTCCCCTGGCTTTTTAAAACAAAATATGAAATATCAATTGTTTCGTTGGAAGGATTATGAATCTCAATCCAGGAAGAATTGCCGGAAACCGGTTTTACTTCAGAGATAAAAAGTTCGTTGGCAATCACGGTTATTTTTAAATAATCGGAAACCGAATAATAACCGGAGGAAACATTTAAAACCGCCTGATAAACGCCGGGAAAATAATAAGTATGCCGCGCTGTTTTTCCTTCCTTTTGCGTTCCGTCGCCAAAAATCCACAAATATCTGGCATTTTCAAGCGGTTCGTTTTTTAAACCATAAGCTTCTCCTTTAAATTCCATTTCCGCTCCGGCCACCGCGGTCTTGTCCTGGCCAGCCATTGCTTTAATTGAAAGCGGATTTTCTAAAGGAATAATCGAACCAGAAGACTCCGAATTAAGAGGCTGATTTATCGGCGCGCTTCCTGAATCCGGCTGTCCGCAATTTTTAGGAACGGCATTTGCCGCAGACCACGTTTCTCCTGTTTTTTGCAACGACCGGCCATCGCCACCGGCTCCATAATCGGAATTATAAACCACGAAATCCGCCTCGTTGCCGGCATTATCCAATAAAATCAATTTTTCTCCGGCATTATTCAAAGAAAAAGAGCTGTCAAAAATTGTGCCGGAAAATCCGGGCCAATCAATCAAAAATTTTTCCGCGTTATCAGCGATAATCGCGCATCCTTGCGCCGATAAAATATTTTCTCCCTGAAACAAATTTAAAGAATGATTGGTATTATCTTCGCGCAATCTCCAACCGGATAAATCAACCGCTTCATTCTTATCATTAAAAATTTTTACCCACTCCCGCCCGCTATCCGCTCCCTCCAAATCATACATAATCTCACTAAATGATATTTGCGCGTGCGTAAAAATCGGAATTCCCAATAAAAGAATAAAAAATATTCGCAAAAATTTAATCATTCAATTTGGGAAAATTAATTCAAAAATATGAATTCAAAATTTAATCGTATCGCCGGGTTTAAGGATTTTCTTCTTTGATTTTAATTCTTCATTGCCGCCCGCGTCAGAAATCAAAGATTTTTCCAAAGTCCGCCTTAATTCCGTTAAATCGGGAGATTTTCTGGCCGGCGGATGCTTGGGAAGCAAATCTTTCAAAGACATTTTTTTTTCTTCTTGTTTTTCTTCTCTTTTTTTAATCACCAATTCTCCTTCTTTGATACGCGGAAATTTAGGTTTGTTTATTATAGGCTCTATTTTTTTAAAAGGAGCAAGAATCGAATGTGGTTCGATCGCAGCCTTTTCGCGCGACGAAGAAGGACGCGGCGCCGGCATTCCCATATGTTCTTGGCAATAAACCGGCCGCCGGCCGTCAGGCTTAAAAGGAACAAAAATTTTTTTTCCGCAAACGCTGCAAATAGCTTCATATTTAGGTTTAGGCGGCTCAAAAGGAACTGAAATTGAAGGCGGCATTCCAGAGGAAATTTTATTGGAATTTTCCATAATGGCGTGCCAAGCGGCGATTTTTTCCCGAACTTGAGAAGAAGGCGTGCCATATTTTTCCCTTGAAAATTCAATAATTTCTTTTTTAAAAGAAATTGCCGGGCGTTCCATCGGCGCTAAAGTTTGGGCGGAAAAAGGAAGAGAAGTTACGCCGTCAATCATTAACTTTAAATAAATGCCAGCAAAAGGCAGATTAACCAGATCTTGAATCATAAATTCCGGCTCAAATTCTTTCTCTAAAAATTCCGCGTCCGCCGCGCCGATCCTAAAAACAATCATCGTGCCCACGTTTCCAAAAACCGCGTCCCGCACTTTCGTGCTGGTGTCAGTGACCAGCTGGCCGATGTATTGATGGGCTAATGCCAGACTTAAACGGTATTTTCTCGCTTCCGAAAGAATATCGGCAAAAGCATCCGTGGCAAAATTCTGAAATTCATCAACATAAAGATGAAAATCCGCGCGCTCCTCTTCCGGAATATCCACCCGGCTCATCGCCGCCAAATAAAGCTTGGTGATCAGCATCGCGCCTAAAAGATGCGAATTGCTTTCCCCCACTCTCCCTTTGGAAAGATTGACGATAAGAATTTTTTTCTCATCCATCATTTTCCTCATGTCAAAAGAAGTGTGCTCCTGGCCGATAATATTCCTGATCAAAGGATTGGTGATAAATTGGCCTATTTTATTTTGAATAGCGGGCGTCGCTTCCTGGGCAAACCGTTCGGTGTATTTGGCAAATTCCTGAGTCCAAAAAGCCTTAACCACTTCGTCTTTTATTTTAGAAACAACTTCTTTCCGATAATCTTTGTCGGAAAGCATGCGGTTGATTCCTAAAAGCGTGGAATTCGGATATTCTAAAAGCGCCAGCACCGTATTGTTCAAAATGTATTCCATCCGGGCCGACCAGACATCAGGCCAGATTTTTTTAAAAACTCCCATTAAGCCCGCGGCCACCAAATGCCTCTGGTCATCGCTTACTTTTTCTAAAACATTAAAAGCCACCGGAAATTCAGTGTCCGCCGGATTAAAATATACGACGTCTTTCAACCTTTCTTTAGGAATATAATTTAAAAGTTTTTCCGCCAGCTCGCCGTGAGGATCAATTATTCCCAAACCGTTTCCCGCGGCAATATCCTGAATCGCCATATTTTCCAAAAGCGTGGACTTGCCCATGCCGGTTTTCCCGATAATATAAATATGCTTGCGGCGATCCTCCTCTTTAATGCCGAATTTTTGCCGTTTATTCCTAAAATCAGTCTGAGCAAAATAAATTTTATCGCTTTTTTCCATCCCTCACCCTTTTAATATTAGAGAGTTTTTAAGTCGACTTTTTAGTGAAAAAAATCCTTGTGCGAAACGTTTTAATTGTTTTTCCCGAATAAGCGCATCTGTTTTTGATCTGTAAGCTTCATAATAAATCAATACGATCGGTCTTATATTTTTAGTTGATTTCACAAGTCCTTGATTATGTTTTCTTATTCTGTTTCGTAAATCAACAGCAAACCCAATATAATGGCTTTGATCTTTCTTTGATTTTAAAATATAGACATAAAACATACAATTAAAGGGTGAGGGATAATTATATCGGCAAATTCGGCGGCGGCGTTCCTTTTTTCCTCTCGCCTCTTTCAAAAGTGGGAGCGCTGACCACGCGGCCCGGATAATGATAAATAGTCGCCAATTCTTCGGAACTTAAAACAAAAGATTTTCTCCGAAAAGGATGATAAAAATAATCCCGTCGGCGAAAAGCTCTGACCATTGAACGCTGTTTGCGGTATTCTCTTTTTTTCTTAAACCAAAAACCGCCCGACGTTTTTTTCTGCGGTTTAAATCCGTTAAGGTTTTGGCTGTTGTATTGTTTCATTACTCCTGTGATGGAAGAGATATTTATCGGATTAAAAATATCCCGGCGCGCCGCGTAAATTACCCGAATACCCGCGTCAAATCCGAGTTTTGCCATATTGCGGTCCAGCGCTTTTAACGTTTCCGTATCGCCGGGCAAGAGCGGCTGCGGAGGCGCCCCTTCCTTGCTTTTTGTTTTTTCGGAAATCTTTTTCTTAAGTTTTTCTCCTTCTTCCAGCCATTTATTTCCGGAAGCTCTGATTAAAACCTGAAACCAGACATTTTCTCCTTCTCTGATTGAAGACATAAATTCCAAAAGCGAAGACATCGGATCTATTTTTTCCATTTCTTCCTTAACGTCCTCTAATTTGAAATCCATATAAGTTCTGATCGGAAAAGCGTCTTCTTTGGTCAAGCCGAATTCCACTCCCCACAAATTCCAATCTTCGTTTGGAATATTTTCCGGCAAAAGCCGGGTGTAATCGTCAATTTCCGCGATTTCCACTTCCGGATACTGGGCGTAAATTTGGGCTTCCACTAAATTTTTCATAAATTTAGGGACACGGACAAAAAAGCTGATTTTTCCTCCCAAACTGGCGATTTCAAAAGAAAGCCATCCTTTTACGAATCCTTTCCAATATTTTTCCAAACGATTTCCTTCATAAGTATTATGGAGAGCGTTAAAAACAAGCTCCATTGCCCGGGGACTTTTAAAAACATTATGAGGCACTTTAACTTCCAAGAGCATCCAGGAGATATTGGTAACAAAATAAATTTGAATATATATTATCCAGATTTCCCAACTAATAAAAAAAAGAGCGGCCGGCAGCCAAATATACCAAAGCCCTTGAAAGGTCTTTAAAATTTGAACCGCAAAACCGCCGCTAAAAATTTCTAACGCTTCCATTGCTATATTATATCTTGTTAAAAATCTCCTGGCAAAACTAATTTTTAGGCTAATCAGACTAATATGTAATTTTCTTCCGCGGTCTTTTTGAAAAATTCTTTATTTTGAAGATTGATCGCGATCGTCCCGCTTTTGACGCGGCGCTGTTTAAGAACTTCTTTGATAATTTCTTCTTTTGCCAAAGGGCCGCGTTCTTTTAAAATTTGCTTTATCACATCCGAAACAACTCCGCTTTTGTATCCCATACTGGTTAAAGCGTAAAGGCCTCTTCCCACTAAGACAAAACGGTTATTTTTAATCAACTCATTATGCACCGTCTGGACATGAGCCGGTTTTTTCAGCAATGATTCAATTTCCGCGGCAATTTTTTTAAAATGCATCGGCTCGCCGTTCTTCCTTAAAATCATATAAGCCATATCTTTCATGCCGCGGGGAGAAATTTGCGGCGAGTCAGCCAAACCCCATTCTCCCAGATAATTGCGCTTGATTTTTTTAGAAACAGCCAAGAAAGACGGAAGCAATTTTTGAGAAAAGCCGCCGGGAAAATATTCTTCCGGAATTTCCTTAAGATGGCGGGTGAATTTCGCGAGTATTTCTTTTTCGGATAAAAGATTATCTAAAAATAATTCTTGCCGCAAAGCCGTCAAAGCTGTTTCTATTTTATCGGCAAGACGGCGATTATTGGTCCACCGCAGAAAAAATTCATCATTTTCGCCTAATCTTGTGAATTTATCGTCCAAAGAAAGAAAAAAAGAAAAATGGTTAGGCCCGCCGTAATTTGAAATAGCTGTTTTGAAAAATTCCTCTTCCCGCGCCAATCCTCCTTTCTTATTCAATTCTTCATTCAAATAAAAGGAAATTTCCGCTATTTCATTCTGACAATTATGGCGAAGGCGGCCAAGAGCGGCCGCTTCAATCTGGCGCACTCTTTCCCGAGTAATTTTATGGTCTTGGCCGATAGCTTCCAATGTTTCTTTATTTTTATAACTGCCAATGCCAAAACGCCGCGCTAAAACTTCCCGGCCGCGAGTTGAAACGTTTTTTAAGATATTTTTAGCCGTTTTATCCAATCTAATCATAATTTTATATTATTTTTTTATTATTTATTATAATTCATAATAGCACAACTGATTTTTTAGTCAAATTTTTTTAACTTTTTTAAGAGCCAAGAACTAGATTGCACTTTGCCGCCATGGCCGACATTAAAAATCATTTTACAGCCTATCTTCCGGCAAATTTCAACTTCCGGAATGTTATCTAATTTTCTGTCACCGCCGTTTGCAAAAATATCCGGACGGAGCTTTTGCAATTCAGCGCAAACGCTCATATCTTTCGGATTTGATTTATGTCCGGTAAATATTACATTATCAACCCATTTGATATTTTTGATTATCTCGGCGCGTTCTTTTTGCGGCATAAAAACAAAACCCTTTTTCTTTAAAAGCCAATTATCATTATTCAAAATCACTGCCAGTTTATCGCCAAGTTTCTTGGCTTCTTTAAACATCCGGATATGGCCGATATGAACTGGGTCAAATCCGCCGCTTACGGCTACTATTATTGGTTTTTTATTTTCCATATTTGTTCAGAAATTTCTCCGCTTTTTTAATATCTTTTAACTTTTAAAAGCTGCTTTGGCGTCTTTAGATTAAAGGCCGCATCCTTATCCCCTCATCGGCCGCTAAAATAATCGCTTTCATATATTTTGGGATTGTACCGCATAAGTTTTACAATTCCTCTTTTTAATCCAATCATAAATTTATTATTCCTACATCCCGTGACATCTTATTTATTTATAACTCAATGTTTTATATTAAATACATTTTTAAATTTATTGTTTTTTTTGGGAGATTTTATCTTTTCTGCCTCGACTTCCAAATGCCAAGACGCTTTTTCTAAACTATCGGGTTTATTTGTATAGTTTTTAACCTTACCAAAACCACATTCCTCTAATAAATCTTTTAAGAGAGTAAAATAGTAGCCAAATTTATGAACATCATAATCATCTTGTTGCCATCCAAACAAACTGCCGAAACCCCAATATCTGTTATTTTCCCCTCTTTTTTTAATATAAAAAGATTTATGTGAACCTTTTAGAATTTGCCTTAAATGCCACAATAAATTAGGACAAATAATATATATCTTCCCTTTTATTTTTAAAACTCTGTTCCACTCCTCCAAAACTTTAATTACCTCAATTAAGCTAAAATGTTCAATTAAATGTCGTGAATAAATTTCATCGACGGCACCATTTTTAAAAGGTAGTTTATCTGCGGCACACACATAATCAATATAAGGTAATTTCCTTATATCACAATGTAAATATCCCTTTCGAAATTTTCTTCCACAACCAACTTCTATTTTTATTTTACGGCTTTTATTATTATTTTTCATTACACTTTTTGATCTTCAATAACTATCCGCAGAAATTAATTGAATCTTTGCCATTCGGTTTTCTTGCCTTTTCTTTTATTTTCAACCATTACCAATTCATCATAAATTCCGTCGAGAAGCTGATAACCTTTTGCTTCTTCTAAATTAACCCAGGCAAACTGATCATTTTCTTCGGCTTGAAGTTTAATTTTACCAGAGACGTAATCCGCCACGCAAGAAATTACTAATGACGGACTGCCGTCAGCATGAACCGTTGCCAGACTCGTCACATACTCAATATTATCTATATCAATGCCGACTTCCTCTTTGATCTCGCGGCGCAGCGTTCGTTCCAGCACATTGTACCAATAGTGCTCGGTGTCTTTCGGTAATTTTAGATAATCGCTCGTTTCCATTTTCCCGCCCGGCACCGTCCACATTCCCGGAAATCGCTTTTTGTTCAGTGATCGTCTTGTAATCAAATATTTTCCATCTTTTACTACAATGGCGGTAATCGCTACTTCATGAAGATATTGATTTTGATTCTCCATAAGATTATTTTACCATTCTTATACTTCATATGACACTTTTGTTGTTTAAAACGTTAAATGTAATTTGCTATTGACAAACTATACACTCTTATGATATACTTTTATTAGTTCGGTCGATCTTTTACATGTATTATTCTCTAAACCAATTAAGAGAGGAAATAATTTATGAATTCTAATACGATTTTAATGGTTTTTTGGGTTGGCGTGCTTATAACTTTTGTAGTCCTTATAGGACTTAAAAAACTCATTGGAGAATGGATCTGTTGCACCAAAGATAAATATGGCGAACTCCAAAGCGCTGAATACCTATGGGATGCGTTTTTTATCGTAATATCTTGGCCATTTTCTTTACCGTTAATCCTGTTAATACATTTCTTTCGCCGTAATTGACTTGAGGAGAGTATCTTAATCAGCCTATCTTTCCAGGTAGGCTGATTTTTTATTTCTTACACTCTCTCATCCATAACACCTCTGTTGCTTATTGCCTGCCCCGTAAGGATTTCTTAATAATTTCAATGTCTTTTAAATCTTTTTCTCTTGCATTTAATTTCTTCCACTCAACTACTCTTTCTAATCTTATAAATGGCAGTTCTTCAATAATTTCGGCTTCTCTAATCAACTCTTCAATGTTCCATTTGCCGGGTTTCCAATCTTTCCACAATTCGATGTCATTGTGCCATAGATACTCGCTTCCGTGATGCATCTTCCTTGCTTCCCATCCTTCTTTATCAAGATATTCGTTCCAAACATCCTCGGTTACGATAATATCAAGGTCATGGCTGCAATCCTTCCAACCTCGGATGCACATCGGAGCACTGCCAAACAAGGCATATTTCCCTTGCGGCAATTTTAATTCTTTAACTTGTTGAAATAAATCTCTCATGACCCATAACACCTCTGTCGCTTATTGACTAGCACCCAGGAGAATTTTCAATCTATCTTTAATCTTTTCGTGCCAAAATTCATACTTATCAATATCTTTCAAATTTAACCAAACATATTCTTGGTGTTCACTACTCAACTTAACTTGCACATCCTCAACTTTGCAAAGAAATGTTGCAATATAAGTATTTTTATCATCGCTAGTATCTATATCCAAAATCTTCTTAATCGAAAATTTTTCTATCCCGGCCTCTTCTTCTACCTCTCGTTGTAATCCTTCCAACCATGTTTCGTTTTCTTCTAATCTTCCTCCAGGCAATAACCATTTCTTATTCTTCTTTAGAATAAGAATTCGCCCGGCACTATCTTGAATAATCGCACTCTGGCTTATCTCAAATAATTTATGATTTTCCATATTATTTCCCATGGCACTTTTGCACTTTATTGTCCATCACACACGACCAGCGACGCATTTTATATTCAATTTTCGTTCTACTTTTCCATCGACTGTTTTTTCTTGGCAATAATCTTCTAGTAATTTTAATGTTGTCGGTTTCATGTCGTCTGGTACTAAATTCCATATACTAACAGATTGTAGATACTGTATTGCTTGCTCGGGGTTAAAATATTCGCTCGTTTCAAAACTTTTAACTTGAACGTTCTTCAGGCCCGATTCTTTCAACAATCTTTCTGGTTCATATCCTTTCTTTGCTTCTGGCAAATCTTGCTGCAGCACACTTTTTATAATTTCTTTGTACCTCTTCTTAAAATCGCCCGCGTCGTTCTTATTGACTACAAAGAATATTCCATCTGTCTTTAGCGTTCTTTTAATTTCCGATAGCGCTTTCGCATTCGTAAACCAATGGAAAGCGCTAAAAGTCGTTATAGCATCAAACACGGAATTGTTAAACGGCAAGTTTTCTGCCCCGGCAACCAAATATTCTAATCCATCATCAGCTTTCTTTGCTTCCGAAATCATCTGCTCATCAATATCACAGCCCATAACCACTCCGCCACTTTCCGCAATCTGTCTTGTTGAAATTCCAGTACCGCAACCCAAATCAAGAATACGCGCCTTCTTATTTTTCATAAACGACCGAAACCAATCTATAATATCTTGCGGAAAACCTCGTCTTGCTTCTGCATAATGCTGTCTTAAATTACCGAAGTTACCGTATCTATATTTTGTGCTATTTTTATTTCTCATTGCCCGTGGCACTTTTTATATTTTTTTCCCGAACCGCACGGGCAGGGATCGTTTCGGCCCGCCTTTTTGCCGGATTGCTGAATTTCCCGCGATTTCGTTGTTGACAGCGTTGGTTGGCCGCTGATTTTAAGAATTAAATGCGAAAGATGAGCTCTAATCGCGGCTTCCAATTCTTTAAATATCCGCGCTCCTTCATTTTTATATTCTATCAAAGGATCATGCTGGCCGTAAGCGCGAAGACGCACCGAAGAACGGAGATAATCCATCGCTTCCAAATGCCCCACCCAAAGCATATCCATAATCTGAATCATCAGCATTTTTAAAAGCCGTGAAAAATTTTCTTCGCCTAAATCTTTTTTCTTTTTTGCCAAAAAATTTCGCCAAAGTTCCAAAACATAATCCTTGATTTTTTCTCTTATTTCATTCGTTGATTCTCCGCTCTCCGTTATTTTAATCAATTCCCGGCCAACGCTTTCATCTGTTTCCAAACGAGCGCGCAGATTTTCAGAAATTTCTTTTATTTTCCATTCAGCGGTATCGCCTTGAGCGTGAAAATCAATTAAGTCAGTCAATTCATCTTCAACCAATTCCGCGGCCCGCTTTTCAATTTCTCCACCTTGACCAACAAGAATCTCGCGCCGGCGCCGATAAATTAACTGGCGCTGGCGGTTCATTACGTCGTCGTATTCCAAAATATGGCGGCGGGCGTCAAAATTAAAACCTTCAATTTTCGCTTGCGCCGATTCCAAAGCGCGCGAAACTATTTTATTTTCAATCGGCTCGTTTTCGGGAATGCCGAAAGCGCCCATCATTTTTTTGATTTTTTCCGAACCAAAAACCCGCATTAAATCGTCTTCCAAAGAAACAAGAAACTGCGTCTGGCCCGGATCGCCTTGCCGGCCGGCCCGCCCCCTCAATTGATTATCAATTCTTCTGGCCTCGTGCCGTTCTGTGCCCATCACAAACAATCCTCCGGCTTCGCGGACTTTGTCCGCTTCGCCGGGCAAGGCCGGATTTCCGCCAAGGAGTATATCTACGCCGCGGCCCGCCATATTAGTGGCAATCGTCACCGCGCCTGGCCTTCCCGCCTGTGCGATAATCGCCCCTTCTTTTTCATGATTTTTGGCATTCAAAAGCTTATGCGGCACACCTTCTCTTGTTAAAAGAGCCGATAATTTTTCGTTTTTCTTAATGGAAACCGTTCCCACTAAAATCGGCTGATTTTTTTTGCGGCATTCTTTTATTTTTTCAACCACGGCCTGAAATTTTCCTTTTTCCGTTTGAAAAATTTTATCGGAAAAGTTTTTCCGGATAAGCGGCTTATTCGTGGGCACAGCCAAAACTTCCAAATTATAAACTTTATGAAATTCCTCGGCCGAAGTCAGGGCCGTGCCGGTCATTCCGGAAAGTTTTTCGTACATTCTGAAATAATTTTGAAAAGTGATGGAAGCCATGGTGCGCGATTCGCGCTGAACGGAAACCCCTTCTTTAGCTTCAATCGCCTGATGAAGTCCGTCTGACCAGCGCCGGCCGGGCATCAGCCGACCGGTGAATTCGTCAACGATTAGGACTTCGTTGTTTTTTACCACATAATCCCTGTCGCGCTGAAAAAGCGCTTGGGCGCGAAGCGCCTGCTCCAGATGATGAACATATTTTATGCCTTTTTCCGTGTAAATATTCTCCACGCCGAGAATTTTTTCCACTTTGCCGATTCCGCCGTCAGTGATAATGACCGCTTTCATTTTTTCATCAACATTATAATCAGCGCCTTTTTGAAGGCGCGGCGCTATTTTTGAAAAATTACGGTAAAGCTCGCCGGATTCTTCATCCGGAGCGGAAATTATCAAAGGCGTCCGCGCTTCATCAATTAAAATAGAATCAACTTCGTCAACAACGGCGAAATAATGATTCTTTTGCGAAACTTGCGCCAAGTCGTACGCCATATTGTCGCGCAAATAATCAAAGCCAAATTCGTTATTAGTGCCATAAGTGATATCCGCCTCATAAGCCTCTTTGCGGGAACAAGGCCGCAAAAATTCATGGACTACTTTAAATGATCCTTCGGTGTCTCTTATTTCATCAAGTTTATTTTGAAATTTATTTTGCTCATTTTCCTGATTTTTATAAATTGGATCGTATAAATAACTGGCCTCATGATTCAGGCATCCGACTTTCAATCCAAGAATATGATAAATCTGCCCCATCCAGACCGCGTCTCGGCGGCTTAAGTAATCGTTTACCGTCACGATATGCGCCCCTTTTTCCAGAAGCGCGTTAAGATAAGCAGGCAGAGTAGCCACCAAAGTCTTGCCTTCGCCGGTTTTCATTTCAGCGATTTTTCCCTGATGAAGAATTATGCCGCCTAAAAGCTGGACGTCATAATGGCGCTGATTCAGAGTTCTTTTTGCCGCTTCTCTGACCAAAGCAAAAGCTTCCGGCAGAAGATCGTCCAAGGTCTCTCCTTTTTTAAGCCGTTCTTTAAATTCTTGAGTTTTCTCCGGCAGATCGCCGTCTTTTAAATCTTTAAAATCTCTTTCCAGAGAATTAATTCTTTCCACCAGAGAATTGAGCTGTTTTAAAAATTTTTCATTGGCATTGCCAAAAATTCTCGCGATATTTCCAAAAATTGACATAACATTTATTGCGTAATAAATCCATTATATCGCTTTTTCTTAATTAAAAAAGCCGTTTCCGGACGGTTTTTTTAAAAAAAAGATAGTATGAAAATTTATTCCACAAACACCGCGGCGGCAAACACCGTCGTCCAAAGGCCGTCTTTATTTCCAACAGCCGATTGCGTAATATTTGAAACACGGACAATTTTTCCCGACATTTTAAATATCTGTTCCCTTTCATCCCATGCGGTTTGAGCGTTAAATTCAATGCCGAGCGTTGAAGCAAGCATGCTCGCGGCAAGATCTTCCGCGTATTCTCCCGCTTTTTCTTCCGTTTCTCCAAACGCATGATGTTCGGAAAGATAACCATGTTGATTTCCATCCGCGGGAATCGCCACGCCGACGGACGCGGCAATCAGGCGGTTCGGCTCATTGGTGGCTTCCCGATCATACACCGCGAAGACCACCTCGCCGGGCCGAAGCATTTTAACTCCTTCTTCTTTGGAAATTTTTTTTACGCCCGGCGGATAAATGCTGGAAACAAGAATAAGATTGCAATGGGCGATGCCGGCGGCGCGGAGAGCAAGCTCAAACGACGCCAGCCGTTCTTTATGCACGCCAACTCCTTTGGTAAAAAATATCCGTGATGGAACCATATTTTTTTATAAATTATGTTTTATTTCTCTGATTACTTCTCTGTCTTTTCTCACCGATTTATCTTTATATTTTTTAATTTCGCGTTCCATTTTTGATTTCACTAAATTAATCGCCTCTTCTAAAGATTCGCCTAAAGCGCCGGCTCTTAAAATATTTTTAATCCCCGGTAAATCCAAATTTATTTCGCAACGCCAAACTTTTCCTTCCTTATGATGTTTAGTGATCTTGGCCAGTTCCGCCTCAAAAATAATATCGGCTTTATTATTTAATGTTTCTAAAAGTTTCTCTGCCGGAAAAAAAAGTTTTTCCTGCGCCAGCGCTTTAACGGCGGAAGTTAATTCAAAATTAGTAGTTTTAATATGTATCCTCATAAACCAATGATTAACATATTAACATTAAATAAAATAATCAACAATAAAACCCCTCTGCCTATAATAAGCGAGAGGGATTTTATAATTTATCGCCTCTTTCTTTTTTTCGGCCGGCTTCTTTTAGACGGCTTTCTTTTAACGGTTTTTCTTTTAGCGGTCTTTCTGGATTTCCTTCCTTTTCTTTTTTTGACCATTTTATCTTTTATCTTAAATTTCAATTCTTAAAAATCTTAAAACAAACATCGACCTTAATTGTTTGCTTATTTAAAACGAAAATTAATTTTATTTTATGCTTCTATTTTAATTATCGCATACTTTTTTAAAAAAAGAGAGCAAAAATTAAAACTGTGGATAACTCCATTGAAAACAGAATCTAAAAAAAATTCTTCGCGAGCGTAAAGGATGGCAGGATGTTAACTCCAAACAATATCCTTTGTGAGTACAATCTCTGCCACCCTTTACGCGCGCGAACTATCTTTAGTTTAAAATACAGCGAGAAAAACAGCAAATTAAAATTAATAAAATAAAAAAATACAAAGACCCGCTAAAGCGGGCCTTTGCACAGATATCGTTTGTATCCCGCGAAAAGCGGGAACGCACTCACATTCTTACATTAGCAAAAATCAAAAATTTTGTCAATTTAATGCAGACAGGGTAAGCAGAGTATTTTTTAACGGGATAAAAATATTTCAGATATTTCTAAAAGTTTTCCTTATCGCCATTAATTTTCGCATCATCGCTTTAAAAATTACTTCGGAGTTCAATCTTTTCATCGGATCTGAAGATTTTAAGGCCTCAAATGTTTTCGCTAAATTGTCTTTTAATTCAGGGCTCATGCCTTTGGTTCCTCCCAGTTCTTTGGCATAGTCAGCGCTGAATTTATCAACCGTCAATTCTCCTGATTTAATTTGGCCGATTAAATCAACGGCTTGTTTGTCTGCGCTGGAAATTTCCATTGGATTTAGAGGACTTAATTCCGAACCGGCTTTTTGGATAAAACCCGGCATTTCGCGCGATGAAGAGACTCCATCGGTTTCTATTTCAGCCGGAGGTTTTAAACCGCCTTCCTGTCCCGTTATATAATGCTCCAATTCTCTTTGATCGCCGGCGTGCCTGACAGCGGCTTCTTCGGGATTAAACCGCGGCTTGACGGATTGTGCTGTTTCAATTCCTGACATTCCGTTTTCAGCCAGCAATCCGCTTTCAACCGATGTTCCCGCGCCTTTGACGGCTTTCAAATACTCGGCGCTGTCCGCTAAATCCATTTTGCCGGTTTTGGGATCAAGTTCCACAAATCCTTTTCCAATGCGGCGCATCATCTGGCCGTAACCTTCTATATCTTGGGAATAACCGAGCGATTTAAGTTTATTTAAAATTTCCTGATTTTTTAAGGCTTCTTGAGCGTCTTCAAACCATAATTGATGGGCTTTTATTCCGGACCAATCTTTTAAATCTTTTATTCCGTCCCAGCCGAATTTCTTGGCCATTTCGGGATTACCTTTAAAATAATCAATAATCGCTCCTTCCGGCCCGCGCACGCCAATTTTCAAAGGCGCGATTTCTTTTAATTGGGAAATCTCGGCTGCTTCTTTAACAGCGGAAATTTCGCTTTCTACTTTTAATCCGTTTGGTTCAATCGGCGCCGCTCCTTTTTTTATTTCCGCCAATTCAGCCACTTCCGAAACTTTTGGCCGGCTGAAATACCAATCCAGCCCTGCCGCCGAAATGCCGCCGATTAAACCGCTGGCCAGCGCTATGATCATATTAGTTTTTCCTTCGCGGCGTCCGATATCTTTCAATTTTTTATCGTATTCGTCGCTGTGGCAATCAATAATTTCCATCATCCGCCATTTATTTTTCTCGCTTTTTGGCAATTTTCTTTGATTTTCTATTTCTACCAAAATTTCTTTTTCAATTGCCCCTGTTTCTTGAGTTAAACTTTCCATTCTTTCTTTGCCGAATTTAGACCCGAAAATTTTTCGGCCAAGCGCGTTCAATCCGCTGGCAATCGCGCCACCGCCCAAAGTTCTCAATCCGCGATGGCCGGCAACGCCGGCCGCGAGAAGCCAGCCGCCCGGACCAAGCGCGAAAGCAATTCCGGCCCCTGCAAAACCCGCGGAAAGGCCGGCTGACAGAAAAAGCCTCTTCCCGCGCGATAATCCGGTATACTTATCCCAAAGTTTTCGCATTCTGCCTTTTTCTTGTTCATTTCTTTCACTCATTTTCTCCATTTTAATCTTCTCAAGATCAGCGTTGATTAATTTTGCTATGCCAACCATCACGGACGCGCTTGCCGCGGCATATTCTTTTTTCTTTCCTATTTTTGCGGCGGCTTCGGGAAATTCCTTAATTTTTTCCCGGTATTTATAGCCGACAACGTCTCTTTTTAATCTTTCTAAAGCCAATTTATAAGAGGCATCCGCGTTTTCCAGATATCTTCGGGCGTCAATATATTCAATATCTCCTTCTTTTCCTTTGGATTTTTCCAGTGTTTTTAATGTTTGCTGGTGTTTATCCCATTCCTCAACATAACGGGTTCTGGTTTTAAAAAAATCAGCCGCGTTTTTTTCCATTTCCGCAGGCAATTTAAAATCAGCCGGAACTTCTTCCGCGTTTTCTCCTTTCCCGCGCAAAAGCCGATAAAGAGTCAAAGTTTCATCTTTGCCAAGCCGGGATTCTTCTTTTGTTCTTTCGGAAACTTTTTCTTTTACGGAAACATCAAACGATAATTCTTTTTCAATAATCTTTTCAGGTTCTTTAGAAACATCAAACGATAACTCTTCTTTTTTTATATCTTTTTCAGGGATATTAAACGATAATTCTTTTTCAGGTTCTTCCGGAGTGATTATTCCTTTTTCAATCATCTTTTCTTTTTCAGTTTTTATGCGGCCGGATTCCGAATTTTTAAAATTTTTTTCACTCTCCATGGTTTATATTCAAATTAAGCGTTAAAAGTATCAATCAATTCTTTTTTATAGCCGGCGGTTTCTTCATTGATAATTTGCTGTAAATCCGGCATTTCCGACTTTAAAAAACGTCCAAGCGCGAAATCTTCTTTTGGATGTTCGGCCAGAATCAAATCAAGCTGGTCTTTTTGTTCGTCAGAAAGTTTTCGCATCAATCTCATGATAATTCGCTTGTTCACGACTTCTCCGACAGACTCCAGCAAAGACACCCTCTCTTCTGGCAAAAGAGCTTCGGTATTTAAAGCTTTAAAAAGATCGGCTTTCAGATATTGATTTAGAACGGTTGGCAAAACTTTTTTATTGGATTTTTTAGCGGTTTTCATTTTTTAAAAATACTTTGTTTAATTGATTAGTTTTTAAAATCGACTTTATTAACTTTAATTATATTTCTTTCAAAAAATTCTGACAATATGATGTTTTTAACAAATAATGCCGCCGCCTAATACTTGTTTTTTGTCGCCCGCCTTTGCTGAAGCTACGGCGGGTAAATAAAAAACCACGGATTGTCCCGGCGCCACCGCTCTCTGCGGCTTATTAAAAACAACTTTAATCCTTGATTCATCATTCATAATTCTCGCCTCTTGAAGCGGCTGGCGGTATCTGACGCGCGTTTCGCATTTAAACGGCAATTTAGGCGATTTGCCCGCTATCCAGTTTATATCTCCGGCCATAAGCTCTTTTTTATAAAGAAGAGGATTATCTTTCTCAACCATCACGATAACATTCGCTTTGATGTCTTTTTGAGCGACATAAAGCGGCAATTCTCCTCCTCCGACGCCAATGCCATGCCTTTGGCCAATGGTATAAAATTCCGCTCCGTCATGTTCGCCGATTTTTCGGCCAGCCGCGCTGACCGCCGCGCCTTTATGAGCTGAAATCAAACCTTTTAAAAATTCCGCGAAATCAATTTTACCCACGAAACAAAGCCCCTGCGAATCTTTTTTTTCCGCGGTTGGCAAATTAAATTTACGCGCCATTTCGCGCACCTCGTTTTTCGTGTAATCGCCTATCGGAAAAAGAGCGTGTTTTAATTGATTTTGCGTTAAAGTCCAAAGGAAATAAGATTGGTCTTTATTTTTATCTTTTGCTTGATAAAGCGAAACGGTATTTTGTTCTTCAAACCGAACATTCTTTACTCTCGCATAATGGCCAGTCGCCACGAAATCCGCTCCCAAAGAAATGGCTTTTTCCAAAAAAATCCCAAACTTGATTTCTTTATTGCACATTACGTCTGGGTTTGGCGTCCGGCCGCTTCGGTATTCCCTGACCATGTAATCAAAAACTTTTTCGCGGTATTCTTCGGTAAAATCAAAAACATAAAAAGGAATATCCAATTTATCCGCCACCCGCCGCGCATCTTCGGCATCGCGTTCCGCCGCGCATCTTTCATTTTTCGCGCGGGCCACGGCGTCTTTCCAGCAAATCATATGCGCGCCGATAATATCAAAACGCTCTTCTTTTTTAAGAAGAGCCGCCGCCACGGAAGAATCCACTCCGCCGGAAAGAGCCACGAAGACTTTAGGTTTTTTCATAACTTTTTATTATGCAGCCGAGATAGTTTTATTGCAAATATTTTTGCTTATTTTCAATATGTTCTTCAAACGTAACGGCATAATGCGGCTGGCCTTCGCGGTCATGAAGATAATACCAGTAAGGCGATTTTTCCGGAAAAATCGCCGCCTGAATAGCTTTAAGTCCGGGATTTGAAATAGGCGCCGGCGGCAAACCGCGATATTTATAAGTGTTATACGGCGAATCAACGGCTAAATCTTCTTCCGTTAATTTAAGCGACGGTTTAGCAATAATGTAAGTAAGAGTCGCGTCCGCTTGCAGACCCATTCCGGCTTCAAACCTTTTCCATAAAATGCCGGAAATGACGCGGGCGTCATCGTCCGAGCCCATTTCTTTTTCAATGATTGAAGCCATAATAATTATTTCTTTAAGATTTTTTCCTTGCCGTTCAATTTCCGCCGTTATCTCCGGCGTTATTTTTTTTTCAAAATTTTCCCGCATTGTTTTTGCGATAATTTCCGGATTTAAGTTATCAGCGTTAAAAAAATAAGTGTCGGGAAACAAATAACCTTCTTCTTGAGTAAAAAGCGAATAAAATTCTTCGGCAGAAAATGTCCCTAAATTTTCAAAATAAAACCCGATGTCTTTAACTGTCCAACCCTCGGGAATGGTAACTTTTAACGGCGCTATTCCGTAAATTCCTTTTGCCAGGCGATTTTTAATCTCCCAGACGGAAAGCGGCTTCTCAAACAAATAATCGCCCGCTTTGATTTTATTCTCCCCGGCCATCAGCGAAAAGACCGTTTTAAAAACAAAATTGTTTTTTACAAATCCTTTATTTTTTAAATCCCGGGAAATTTCGCTTAAATTTTTTCCCTTTTCAACATTAAAAATTTTTTCCGTTTTCTCCGGAAATTCGCGGTACGGCGGAGAAAAAAACAAATAATAAAATATGCCTGTTAAAAATAAAACGCCGGCAAGCATTAATGATAAAATTTTTATTTTATTTTTAACGGGAGTTCGTTCCGTTGCAAACGGAACGGTAGACGGCTCTGGCGTCTTACTTCTAACGGGGTAAACAAACGGCACAAAAGCAAAGCCGGGAAATTCTTGTTTTTCAAAAACATTGTCTTCTTTTTTAATGAATTTCCAGATAGAAGAACCGATCGGCACGACAATCACCCCGTTGATTTTCAGCTGATTTTTCCAAGCCAGAGGCACAATGTCAAATATGTTCAACATCCGATGTTGGACATTAAGCGCGGCCGCGGCGATAATTTTGTCAAACGGCGCTTCATCCGCCAATCCTTCCAAAGCGTCTTGGCAATAATGCTTTATTATCCCTTTTTTTATAAAATTATATTTTTCTATATTTTTCTTTCCAAATTCGCAAAGATAAGGGAGCCGTTCAATGGAAAACACCTTTCCTTCGGATTTGCCGGAAGAAACCACGGCCGCTAAAATTGCCGACTGCCAGCCCGAACCCGCGCCAATATCCATTATTTTTTCGCCCGGCCGGGGATTTAAAAGTTCCAGCATAAACGCCACCGTATAGGGCTGAGAAATAGTCTGGCTTTCGCCGATCGGCAAGGCCTCGTCAAGATAAGCCATTTCCCGCGCCTCTTTCGGCATAAAATCCGCGCGGTCAACGGCCTTAAAAGCTGAAATTAAAACTTCGGATTTCAACACTTCGATATCCTGCAAATAAGCGGTTAATTTAATCATTTTCTCCATAAAATTATTATAATATAAACTTCCTTAAATAAAGAAAACCCCGACTGCAATGTCGGGGAATTTTATTATTTTTTATTATTATCAAATTTTTTATTATCGTCAAACATAATCGGCGCATAAATCGTCACGCCGCGCTTTCTATCCATTAAAAAAAATGCTTGTTTAGGCGGTTCAAAATCCGCCTTAATGGAAATCGCAAACGCGTTATAACCGATTAAAGAGCCGTTCGAGATAAAACGCACATCATGCTTGGCCTGATGAAAATGGCCAAACACATCCAAATCAGCGTGCTTGCCCCGGCTCCATTGCGATATAGCTTTGTTAACCGGGATATAGATACCGCCCACGCCGCCGTAATAGCGAATCTGATGGCCATGATGGAATCGAATCGTCCGGCCATATACTTCAATATACGAATGATAACCGTCAGCCAATAAAAACTTTAACCGCGGCTCGTTCTTAAATTCCCGCGCAAGACTCGCATAAACCATATATTCAAGCGAATGGCCGCGTTCCGTGGCAATACGGTTTTTCAAAGTGGTCCGGGCATGATTTCCGGAATGGCACGGAATAACAATCTCATCAAACTTCCCGTTTTCCAATAAAAAAACTATACCGGACGTCAGCAACTCCCGCGCCTTGTTCGCCGCATCAATTGGAAGCAGCTGATTTATTTCCATCAACTCTTCGTGAATATCGTTGGAAAAAAAATCCCCCAACAGCGCCAAAACCAGCGTCTTGATGACAGTCGCTTGCCGATTGATCTCCACCAGCCGCAACCCATTGCGAAAAAACTGCGTCGCACGCCGATATGCAATGTCAATGTTAAACTTATTTAATTCATTGACAACGCTTGGTTCAACTTCCTCTTCAAGATGCCAATCACTGGCAATCATAAATGCGGTTGATTCCGAGTCGCCGACAGGTATTTTAGGGCTGATTTTGAACGTTTCCGCCGGGCCGCTGAAAGCCACGAGCGCTTCGTTCTGGCGTTCAAGAATAATCAATTCATCTAATGCGGAACGATATTTCGTTTTAACGCGCTTGAGTTCCTGGCCGACTTTTGCGAGACGGCTTTCAAAACGCATTTCCTCCCGTGCCTTTAAACCGGGTGACGGCTTTTTCTTTTTTGCCATTATCTCCTCCTTTCTAAAATTATGAAATTTTCAAGCTGCTGAATTAATAATAAATTTTATTGAGAGAAAAGGCAAATAAAAAAAACTTTGTTCACTGCGGGCGCGGCAGGAGTTGAACCTGCAGTCACGGTTTTGGAGACCGTTGGTTTGCCATTAACCGACGCGCCCATTTATTGGCCAGCATGGCCAATAATTACTTTTTTGATTCTTTATGAGCGGTGTGTTTCCGGCACCATTTGCAAAATTTTTTAAGCTCAATCTTCCGCTCAACTTTTTTCTTGTTTTTGCGAGACCAATAATTAACTCTTTTACAGGCGCCGCATTGAATTTTTATTAAATTATCTTGGCTCATATTTAATGATAAATAAATAATTCCGGAGCCGATGCGCGGACTTGAACCGCGGACCTACTCCTTACCATGGAGTTGCTCTGCCAGCTGAGCTACATCGGCTTGATATAACAAGATAGTCCCTCGCGCGAATGCCAAAAGGCATTCGCTCGCGATGGGCGCGGAGGGACTCGGTCACAAGTAAATTTCCTAACGGAAATTTCTCGCGACCCCGCCTCGCTTGTTCCGCTTCGCGGAACATCGCTCCGGCTTTCGAGTCCCTCGCGCGAATGCCAAAAGGCATTCGCTCGCGATGGGCGCGGAGGGACTCGAACCCCCGTAGTCCGTTAGGACGTTTGGTTTACAGCCAAATGCAATTGCCGCTATGCGACGCGCCCCCCATCTTAATTAAGTTAAGATACATTTTTTTTATCTTTTCGTCCACCTATTGCCTCGTGCCTTCGGCACATCGGCAATTTCTTTGCTACACAAAGAACCGGAAAAAAAGATAAGCAGTTATCTTTTCGTCCACCTCCGCTTCGCTTCGGAAGAAAAGATAAGTGATTATCTTTTCTTCCACTGCGGGGATTTTCTGGCTTTTTTAAGGCCGAATTTGCGGCGTTCTTTCATTCGAGGATCGCGTTTCAAATAACTGGATTTTTTAAGCCGTTTTCTGAAATCAGCGTTGTATTTTACCAGCGCGCGGGCTAAACCGTGGCGAAGCGCTTCCGCCTGGGAATGAATGCCGCCGCCGTAAATATGCGCTTCTGCTCCGAAACGATTCAAAACGCCCACTTTATCAAAAGCGCCATCAACAATCCGCTTCATCTCCAAAGTAGGAAAATATGCCGCATAATCCTTTCCGTTCACAATAAAATTCTTGCCGCCCTCAATAATCCTGACTCTGGCAACCGAAGTCTTTCTTCTTCCCACGCCTTCAATATAATTTTGATCTTTTTTTCCGTTATCAACGGTTTTTTCAGGAATTATTTTCTTTTTATGGACAGCGATTTTTTCAAGTTTTGGTTTAGGCGTCTTTTTTTTATCCACTTTCTCTTTTTTTAAATTTGAAGATAACATTCTATTTTTCAAAAAGTAAATTTTTAATCATTTCGGATCTTAATTTATTTTTTGGAAGCATTCCCCAAACTGCTTTGCGAAAAACCTCGCGGCTGTCTTTCACCAAAACATCTTTCATTTTAATTTCTTTCAAACCGGAAGGATAACCGGAATAACGTTTATAAAATTTTTTTTCTTTTTTTGCTTCTTTGATATTAATCCCGTTCACGTTTAAAATTTTTAGCTTTATTTTTGGCGCGAGATGCGGAACGAAATCCGGCCGATTCTTGCCGCGTAAAATCGCCGCCGCTTCCGAAGCGGCGCGGCCTAAACTTTTTCCTTTAACGTCTATTTCATGCTCCGTCATATAAATTCAATTATCGCCATTCGGGCATCGTCTTTTTTTCTTCTTTGTAATTTAACAATCCGCGTATATCCTCCCGATCGTTCAAGATAACGCGGAGCGATTTCCGTGAAAATTTTTTTTGTTTCTTCTTTGCCGAGCAGGCGCGCCGCGCGACGGCGATGATGGATCGTGTCTATCTTTGATTTTGTGACCAAGCGCTCCACTAAAGGGCGCAGTTCTTTTGCTTTAGCTTCGGTGGTTTTTATGCGCTCATATTTTATCAAAGACCGGCTAAGCCCTTTTAAAAGCGCTCGCCTTACTTTCCGCACTAACCCGAATTTTCTGTTTTTTTTCTGATGCCTCATATTTATTCTTTAAGCGACAATCCTAAATTATTAAGCGATTCTTTAATTTCTTCAAGCGCTTTTTTTCCAAAACCTTCAATCTTTAATAAATTTTCTTCCTTTTTCTTGGTTAAACCGCCGATTGTTTTGATGCCTGCTTCTTTAAGAGCGCTAAGAATGCGCGAGGAAAGATTCAGGTCTTCTATTTTTACCCCAGTTAAATCTTTCGCTCCGCGAAATTTAACGGGGTTTATTTTTTCCGGCGTTTCTTTTTTAGATAAAACAACATTTTTTAACTGGGGCGCCTCTTTATCCTCTTTCATTTCCGATTCTTTCCAGCCGGAAATGGCTTTCAGCTGTTTAATCATTATATTCACCGCGCTTTCAAAGGCTTCTTTTGGAGAAATCGTTCCGTCAGTTTGCAATGAAATCCGCAAACGGTTGAAATCCGTCCGGTCGCCGACCCGCATATTTTCCACCTCGTAGTTTACTTTTTTAATCGGCGTAAAAATCGCGTCAAGCACCATAGTTCCGACTTCAACTTTATCTTTCACGATCATTTCGCGAGGAACATAACCGATGCCTTTTATCGCAACAATTTCAGCGTTTAATTTGCTGTTTTTTGAAGTTAAAGTCGCGATCGGCGCGTCCTTATTGATAATTTCCACTTGAGAAGGAGTTTTAATGTCTTTGGCGGTTATCTTTTTTTGTTTTTCCGCTCTTAAAGTAAGAATCTGAGGCTCTTCGGCATGGATCTTCAAACGAATATTTTTAAGATTCAAAAGTATATTAATAACGTCTTCTTTTACTCCTTCAATCGTGGAAAATTCGTGTTCCACGCCGCTTATTTTAACCGTAATAATCGCCGCGCCGGGCAAAGAAGAAAGAAGTATTCTTCTTAAACTATTGCCTAAAGTGTGGCCATAACCCGGATATAAGCCTTCAATTTCATAAACACCCTTGAATTCGGTTTCTTCAATAATTTTTGGTTTAGATGGTAATATTATTTCCATTTTTTTTTAGATTAACGTGAATAAAATTCTATTATCGCATTGATATTTATGCCGGAAAACGCTTCATCTGACGGCTTAGTTAAAATTCTACATTCTTTTTTTGATTTATCAACACTTAACCACGGCGCGGCCTTATGTTTTTTTAAAAATAAATCAAGATTGCTGAAAATTCCTTTATTTAAACTTTGCGGGCGCAGTTGAATCGTATCTTCAGGTTTAACGCCGTAAGAAGGAATATTAATCTTTCGACCATTGACTAAAATATGGCCGTGACTAACCATCTGCCTGGCCATCGTCCGCGAAAGAGCAAACCCGCATCTAAAAACCGCGTTATCTAATCTGGATTCTAAAAATTCCAATAAAGCTTTGCCGCTTTCAATGTTACGCGCGATTGATTTTGCAATGTAATTACTGAATTGTTTTTCGCGCAAACCGTACATAAATTTAAGTTTCTGTTTTTCTTGTAGTTGAAGGCTGTATTCCGACAATCTTTTTCTTTTCTTAGACTTGCCGTGAACGCCGGGCGAATAAGATTTTTTAATCATTGCGCATTTAGGAGTAAAACAACGATCTCCCTTTAAAAAGAGTTTTTCTCCCGCGCGTCTGCATTTTTTACATTTTAAATCAAGCATTTTAGGTTATTTTATTATACTCTTCTCGGTTTTGGCGGACGAGGGCCGTTATGAGGCAAAGGAGTGACATCTTTCACGTAAGAAATATCAAATCCTTTAAGGGCAAAAGATCTTATCGCCGACTCTCTTCCGGCGCCGATTCCTTTTACCATAATTCCAACCTTTCGCACCCCCATCATTTTAGCTTGTTCCGCGATTAATTCTGAAACTTTGGAAGCGGCATAAGGAGTGCTTTTCCTCGTTCCTTTAAATCCCAATGCTCCGGCTGAAGACCAAACCAAAACATTTCCGGCAATATCCGTGAGAGAAACAAGCGTGTTATTATAAGTGGCGCAAACGCGCAAAATCCCTTCGGATACCTTTTTTTTCGGCGCCCGGCTTAAAGCTCTTGATTTTAATTCGCGATTAACGCCGCCCGCTGATTTTTTTATAATACGTTTTTTACCCATAAAACTATAAATCCAAATTATTTCTTTTCAACTTTTCTTCGGCCGCTGCCCATCGTTTTTCTGGCGCCGCGCCGCGTCCGGGCATTAGTTTTAGTGCGCTGGCCCTTTACCGGCAAGCCTTTTTGATGCCTGATTCCCCTGTAACAACCAATGTCGCGTAAACGTTTAATATTCGTGGACACTATTCTGGTTAAATTTCCGTCAACAAAAGGATCCTCTTCAACGATTTTTCTCAATTTGCCAATCTCGGCCGAAGACAATTCCGCGGCCTTCTTTTCAGAAGAAATGCCGGATTTGTTTAAAATTTGATCAGCTTTATTACGCCCTATGCCGTAAATATAGGTTAAAGCTATTTTTAATTTCTTTTTTTCGGGAATTTCTGTTCCGGCAATTCTCATATTAAATTAAATATTATCCTTGTCTTTGTTTATGTTTAGGATTCTTGCAAATAACACAAACTCGCCCTTTTCGACGAATTGTTTTACAATTTTTACAAATTTTTTTAACCGATGCTTGAACTTTCATTTTAAGGGTTCATAATCGCTGAATAATCCTTCCTTTAGTTTCATCATAAAGGCCGAGCTCAATCTTAACCGTATCGCCTACCAGCACTTTGATATGATTCATCCTCATTTTTCCTGATAAATGAGCCATTACTTTTCCATTATTAATTTTATTGTCAATTTCAACCTTAAATACGGCATTAGGAAGAGCTTCCACTACTGTCCCAACTTTTATGTTTTTATTTTGCTGTTCTTTGGCCATTTAAATGCCTGAAATTATTATAATAAAGCAGTTATCCAGAAGAGTCAACCCTGTTAGGAATTTCTCACTCTAACACTCTTTCTATTTTTATTCTTTCGGCATTATTAGGAATTCTCTGCCACCATGAAGGCCAAAAAATAAGCTCCGCCCTTTTAATTTCATCATGAGCATTGAATATCTCATTAAACGATTTATTTTCCGTTAAAAGGCTGTTTTTCAATTCTGATTCATTAAGATTCCATACCAAATGAACATTATTTATTTTTAAAACAATCTCTCCTTTTTCAAAATCCCGGCTGATGATTTTTTTGCCAAGCTGATCAATATTCGCCGCAGCCGCGCTGTTTATAAAATCAGAACCCAAATAAGCGTTAACCAGCGCTTTTGAAAAATATTCCTTTTTAATCAAAATACCCTTAAAATTCGCGGCCAAAGCCGCTGTCAAATTTTCACCTTTTTCTCCGACCAACGGCGTAAAAACAGCTTCTTCGTAAAAAATCTCGGAAGCGCCTTCAAGTAAAATTAAATCTTCGGGAATTTGCTTTTTATATTCCTGATCGATTTTTTCCGCTAATTTATTTTTTAATAAAATCTTTGCTTCTTCCGCGTCTTTTTCGGAAACTACCCGCGCCATTCCGATGAATCCTCCTTCCATGGGAGTCTTTGACCGCGCGTAAAATTTGGAATAACGATCCGTGCCTTTAAAACCGGGAATGGTAAAATCGGTTAAACCGATATTATATTCTTCACCGGGCTGATCGGCGGATATTTCCGTTTCAACGGAACTGGGAATTATTTTCCCATCTTTTATTTCCGCTCCGGGGACGGTAATTTGTTCGGAAATTCTGTAAATTTTTCCGTCAGCCGTCTCAAAACGCGTGCGTTTTACCAACACTTGATCTTCCGAGCTGAAAGCATTATAAACAACGATTCGCCCGCGGGCTTTATTTTTTATCTCTTTCTTGCCGTTTATCGGCCGAGAATCTTCTTCCGTAATTTTAAAACTGATAATTTCAATAGGAAAGTCAAAAAGGCCGTCTTTTTTTCCCTTTAAAACAATTTCCGCTTTAAAAAATTCCTGATGAGGAGTGATTTTTAAAGTAAGCCGGGAAAAATTTTTCAAAAACAGCCAAGATCCTAAAATAATTAAAAAGGCCGCCAGCAAAAAAATGGCTATTTTTTTCTTTTTTACCTTAGTTAAATGTTTTACCCTGTTAAATAGTTGTGGGGTAAATTTAACAGGGTAAACTTCGCGAAATTTAACGGGGTTTGCGGAATTTTTAAAGAAATCTTTAAAAAAACGAAACGCCGAAAATAAAAAATTGAAAAACCATTTGCAAATATGGCATTTTTCCGGCATTTTTTTTTTCAAAACAGCTTCCGGTTTTTTAAATTCAATCCGCGAAACCATATCGCTCATATTTTTTTTTCGCGCGAAAAAAGCGGTATTTTCCGAAGAATCGATTTTATGATTTTTGCCAAACATAACGATTATTTATTTCTATTCTAACACGGCTTTTATCCGGCGCACACCCGCCGCCACCGCTTCTTCTTTTTTAATTTTAAAATGTCCGAGCTCTTGAGTGTTGCCAACGTGAGGCCCGCCGCAAATTTCTTTGCTGAAATCGCCGATCTTATAAACTTTGACTTTATCGCCGTATTTATGTTCAAATTCTCCCAACGCGCCGATTTTTTTCGCTTCCTTCACGCTCATTTCTTCAAAAGACACGGGCAGAGCTTCTTTTATTTTTTGATTGACAATCTCTTCCACTTTTTGTTTTTCCTCTTCCGTCAGTTTTTGAGAATGGGAAAAATCAAAACGCAGGCGCTCGGACGTAATATTGCTTCCTTTCTGCGTTATCTGCTCTCCCAAAATTTGGCGAAGCGCCTGATTTAAAAGATGGGTGGCCGTATGATATTTTATTTCCATCGCGCCGGTTTCCGCCAATCCGCCTTTGAATTTTTTTGCCGCGCCCGCGCGCGAAATATCCTGATGTTTTTTGAATTCCGCATCAAATGCTTCACGAGTCAACACCATCGCCCTTACCTCGCCCCTTTCTTTAATAATCTCATACGGTAATCCAAAACTTTCATAAAGTTTAAAGGCAGATTGAGCATCAACCGCCTGTAATCGATCAAGTTCGCGAAGTCCTTGAGAAAGCGTCTTTAAGAATTTATTTCGTTCCGTATGGTAAATTTCAGCAATCGTTTTAAAAGAAAGCTCCGGATATATAAATTGATAATGCCCTATTACAGCCATAAATAATGGTTCAAGCGCCCATTTTTCCCCGTACACCATAAGTCGCCGCATAAGACGACGCAGCACATATCCGGCTTCTTTATTTGATGGTTGTACGCCGTCAGAAATTAAAAATGCAATAGCACGTATATGATCAGTAAAAATTCTTTTTATTCGTTCGTTTATTCCTGCCGGCAATTTTTCAACAATCGGCGCAAAAAGATCAGTTTCAAAAATATTTTTTACGCCTTGTAAAATCATCGCTAACCGTTCCAGCCCCATTCCGGTATCCACGCCGGGAATTTTTACCCGGGTCAGTTTTTTACCTTTATCGCAATAAAATTCATTAAAAACTATGTTCCAAATTTCAACCGCCTTCCCATCGGCATTTTTTATAAAAATCTCCGTGGTCGGTCCGCATGGCCCCTCATTGCCGGTCGGCCCCCAAAAAACATCAATTCCCTCGCGAACAATTTTTTCTTCCGGCAGGCCGATATTTTTCCAAATTTCATAAGATTCTTTGTCAAAAGGCACGCCATTTTTTCGCCAATCGCCGGCCGGCACTTTTTCCGGATCAAAGACCGTCACATACTCAATACTCAAACCTATTTCTTTCGTTATAAAATCATAGCCATATTGGATAGCTTCTTTTTTCCAATAGCCGCCGAAAGAAAAATTACCCATCATTTCAAAAAAAGTCAGATGCGATTCATCCCCCACTTCGTCAATGTCGGAAGTGCGAAAACATTTCTGGATTGAAACGGCATTTTTTGAACCAAAATCTTCCAAAGCGCTCTTTTCGCCGAGGTAATACGGCTTAAATTGCTGCATTCCCGCGGTGGTTAAAAGCACCGAAGGATCATCGGAAATAAGCGAAGAAGAAGCGATAATTTTATGATTTCCGCCCGCGGCCGATCCGCGGGCGGAAAAAAAATCCAAAAATTTTTTACGGATTTCCTGATGATTCATCCCGTTAGAAGTTGTCATAAAAGTCCAAAGTTTATACTAAAGTAAGCCGTTAGGCGATTTCGCTTACTTTTAATTTTAATATAATAAAGCTTGATTGAACTTCTGACGGGATTCATTAATAAAATAATACCAAAAAACGGCCGGATAATAAAGTTATTTTTGGCAATAATCGCAAAATCTTGTGCCGCGCCCGCTATCATATATTTTTTTTATTATTCCCTTTTTGCAGCGCAAACACTTTTTGCCTTCCCGCTGGTAAACTTTTAAATATTCCGAAAAATTTCCCGGCTGGCCTTGGCCGTCAACATAATCGCTAATTGAAGTGCCGCGGCGCTTAATCGCTTTTTTCAAAATCTTTTTAACGGCCGCAAACAATTTTTTAATTTCCGCGTCTTTTAATGATCCGGCTTTCCGGCTCGGCTTCAAGCCGGCCGCAAAAAGAGATTCATCGGCATAGATATTGCCGATGCCGGCCGTTATTCTCTGGTCCAAAAGAACCGCCTTAATCCGGCTTTTTTTTCGGCTGACCAATCGGTTTTTAAAATAAGGATAATTAAAATCTTTCGAAATCGCGTCCGGTCCGAAGCTTTCTTTTATAATTTTTTCTTTTTCCGTTTTATCGGCTATTTTAAGCCAGCCGAATTTGCGAAGATCATTAAAATAAAGACGGCTTTGGTCGTTAAAATAAATAATTGTTCGGGTGAACCTCGTTAAATTTGCTTCGCAACTATTTAACGGGGTAAATTTTTGCGGCGTAGCCAAAGGACAATAAACCAGCTGTCCTGTCAACTTTAAATGCGCCAATAAAAAAAAATTTTTCCGCTTAAGATGAAAAATTAAAAGTTTGCCGATCCGTTCAATCGCCGTAAATTTATTTCCCAAGAGCGTTTTAATAAGCGTTCGGCTGTCCGGCTTGGCGATTTTTTTTTCGCGAATTTCAACAACGGTAATTTTTTTACCGATAATTTTTTTACAAAGATCGCGCCTGATTGTTTCTACTTCGGGCAGTTCCGGCATATCCCGTTTTATTTTATTTTATTTTGTCCGGCCATCAGATATTCATAAGCGGAAAGAGCGGCTTTAACCGCATCGCCGGCGGAAATATTATTTTGCTTATATTTAACGTCCGTGACATCGCCGGCCGCAAAAAATCCTGGCTGGCTGGTAATGCCGGTCCGATGATCAATCATCACTTCTCCCCATTCGTTAATCTCCACCAACCCTTCCGCAATTTTAGAATTGGGCTTCGAGCCAATTTCCACAAATATGCCGCCAAGTTGAAGTTTTTTTTCTTCGCCGCTTTTCAAATCAACATATTTAAGGCCGCTGACAAATTTATCCCCAAAAATTTCTTTGGTCTCGGCGTTAAAAATTATTTCTACTTTTGAAGAAGATTTAATCTGTTCCAAAGTGACGGGATCGCCTTTTATTTTTTCCGAACGGATTAAAAGATAAATTTTTTCAGCGTACGGCAAAAGATCCGCCACGGCCTCCAAACCGGCGTTTCCGCCGCCGATGACCGCCGTAATTTTATTTTTGAAAAGCGGCGCGTCGCAAGTGGAACAATAAGCCACGCCTTTTCCGGAAAATTTTTCCTCTCCCGAAACGCCCAGTTTCCGGGGGTAAGAACCGGAAGCCAGAATAATTGCCTTTGTTTTATAAATATCCCCTTCTTCCGTTTCAACCGCAAAATTGCCGTCGTTTTTCTTAATTTGTTTAACGCGCCGGCCGGATTTTATTTCCACTGTTTCCTGCGCCGCGACGTGATCATTTAATTTTTTCGCCAATTCCACGCCGGAAATATTCTTTTCGCCGATCCAATTCTGAATTTTATGAGAAACTACGGACTGGCCGCCGAAAGTATCGGTTAAAAGCAAAGTTTTTATTTTTTTCCGGCTGGCATAAACCGCGGCCGCCGCTCCGGCCGGCCCCCCGCCGATAATAATTAAATCATAATCAATATCCATAGCTCGGCTTCCGGTTATTTTAAAGCTTCTTGAATAAGAATTTCAAATTGAGAAAACGACTGGGCGCCGACTATTTCCCGGCCGTTGACAAAAGAAGTCGGCGTACCGTCAACATTTAAGATATTTTTTGCCTGGCTGACATCATTTTTTATCGCCTCCTCATATTTTTTTGAATCAAAACAGGCGTTAAAATCAGCTTCATTTAAGCCAATTTCCTTGCTAAATTTTTTGAGACTAACCGGAGAAAACGCGCCATTATTTTCGCCGGCCTGATGATTGAACAAATAGTTATGATATTCCCAAAATTTTCCCTGTTCTCCGGCGCAGCGCGCCGCCGCGGCGGCATCAATTGATTCTTTGCCTAAAAAAGCGAAATCGCGATAAATAAATTTAACCTTGCCGTCTTTAACGTATGTTTCTTTCAGTTGGCCGAGAGTATTGGTAAAAAAACGGCCGCAAAAAGGGCACTGAAAATCGGCAAATTCCACTATAGTTATCGGCGCCGCCGGGTTGCCTAAAATAAAATCTTTTTCCCGCGCCGCTAAAAAATCTTTTGCTGCTTGAGAATCCGCGGCTGGCGCTTCTTTGATTGGCAATTTGGCCTCCAAATTTTTATTTTCAGGCAGTTTGCCGCTTTTACCGCTATTCGTGTAAATAATGGCTAAGGCAATAAAAAAACCGGCAGCTATAATGGAAGCGGGCACAAAATAAGACGATTTTGTTTTTATTTCAGATTCCATTTATTTTTTTTCTAAATCTCCTGCCAGCCGGGATCGGAAATAATAATATTAACGATAACATTATCGTAACGGTCTCCTTTAGTCAAACTAGTGCCTTTTATATTTATCAGATAACTGCCTTTTGGCGCGTTCGGTTTAACGCAGACATTAAACACCGAACCGCTCTCATAATAACTGCTGGTTAAAGGATTGCGGCTGAAATTATAACCATCGGCATAAGTGCCGCCAAGATAAAGATAATTACTTAGTCCTCCCCAATCCGTTATTGATAAAGATACATTTTCGTTAAATCCTCCGAATGGCGTAACCATGATCGTAGAAGTGCTGTTGCCGACATCAGAAGCGCAGGTTTCTCCTTCTTCATTAAGAATCGTAATGTTAACGGAGGGATTGGCAATAACGCTGAAAGATTTAACTGCCGGAAGTTCTTCTTCCGGAGGAGGCTCTCCGGAAACAACATTTATGACAACATTATCGGAAACCTCTCCTTCTCCTCCAACGCACGTTAAAGTATAAGTAACAGTTTGGTTCGGAAAAACAACATAAGAATTATTGGACGCCAAATCAAGATTATTCCAATTTTGGTCTAATGGCACGCTGGTTTTAAGGCAACTTTCAAGAGTAACGTTTTCCCTTTCCCAGGTAAGGGTTGCTTCTCCGCCTGCGCTGATATTTATAGAATCAATAGAGCCATTGGCGCGCAATTCCACAAACGGCGCGCCGGTTTTCATATAAACTCCGCCGCCCATTGAAGAAGCTCCGAAATTTATCCAGCCAACCGGTGAATCAGACCAGGCAAAACCTTCAAATTTACCCGTAGCCAAATCCACGGAAACGCCGTAATCGGGATTAGAGCCGGATAAACTAACCCAGCCGTCCCAGCCGCCGCAAGCCGTCGGATCAGGATTATACCGGCAGGAAATTACTCTGGCCCAGCCGCTAATATCGCCGGTCTCGGGATTAAAAATCGCCCGGCAGCTGCCGGAAGGACAACCGCTGACATCGCCAGGCTCAAAACCGATCCAGCCGATATTATCGGACCAGGCATAACCTTTAAAATAGCCGGCGCTGTCTATTTCAACTTTATAATTGGAAGTGATGCAAGAATTATTATTGGCGCAATTAAAACTAATCCAGCCGATATTATCGGACCAAGCGTAGCCGGAAAGAGAAACAGGATAATTTATCGCTTTCGCCGGCACAATCGCCAACAGTAAAAAACCGATCGCCAAGAAAATAAAACTCAAAAGAAAATTTATCCCGTTAGAAATTTTCATATTGACGCGTCTTAGCACTTATAAAACCGAGGGTAAATTCACTCACCTCCAGAAATAATTTTATTAATTTAACTGAACTTCTAACGGGATTAAGCGATTTTTTTTGTTTAAAAAACATTTTTAAAAATTCTTATCATTTTCGCGCGATGATAATTGTTAATTAACAACCTCTTCCGTGCGCGCCAATACTATAACTTCCATTACTTGGATTATACCAGCCGTGCTGATAACAAGCTCCGCCGCAAAAATTACTGCAAGTGCCGCTGTCAGTGTTCCAAGGCAAAGCATAAGACCATTGGCCGTTAGATTCGGAGCAAAAACAAAAATAAGTTGTCCCGCTGACGGTACCGCTTGAAGAAAACGGCCCAACACTGCCGGCGCTGTTCGCGTAATTCGCAGTACTGGCGCTAGCGGCACTATTCGCATAATTCGCGGTACTGGCGCTAGCGGCACTGCCGGATATATTAATTCCCCAAGTTCCGCTGACATTAGAACCATCTTTTTTAGCATATTTTTCAGACAACAACGCGCCAGCTTCGTATAAACTGCCACTTACATTTAAACTGCCTCCCTGAACATCAAGCTTATAAGCCGGATTAGCCGTTCCAATGCCGACATTGCCGTTAAAAAAAGCATCGCCAAAAGAAGTGAAAGCGCCGACTCCCAAAGCGCCGCTTTTGTTTTGAGGAGTTAAACCGACGTTAAGAGGCGCGCCGACATTACTGTTCGGAGGAGTGGCCGTAGGTCCGGTCCAAGCCCAGACTACGTTTATAATAAATACCGCGAAAAAACTGGCGGCAATAACGCTCAAAGCCGGAGAAATTTTTTGTTTGGATAAATTTATCATATTATTTTTATTATTAATTATTAACTAAATTAATTTTCTTTTCCAAAAATTTAACTCTTTGTTTTAATTTAAGGATATCAACTGCTATGGCATCCGCATCTTCTTTTGCAGTTTTAGATAATTTGTCCAGTTTTTGCTCAATTTCTTCAAGTTTATTCCAAATTCGTTTAATTTCTCCTTGTATTTGATGAACTTCTTCCCTTAAATCGGAAATCTGTTCTTCAAGAATATCAAAACGCTTATCAGCTTGTTCAAAACGTTTGTCAACATTAACGGCAAATTTATTAATCGCTGAAATTATTTCATTATTTGTAATTTTTTTCTCCGCCATTTTATTTAAAAAATTAAGGTGTTAAAGATTCAAGGATTTTTATCCTTGTTTTTTCGGAAAAATCTTTTTCCGTCGGAGTATTTAAACTTTCCAAAATTTTCATTCTTTCTGCTGTCGGCAATTCTTCTTCCGTCGGAGTTTTTAAATTTTTTAAAATTTCCATTTTTTCTTCATTGGTTAATAGCCGCTTCTCTCCGGTTTTAAAATTTTTATTATAAAAATACCAACCAGCTAAAATCGCAAAAATAATGATAATTGTTCCGGTAACAATTAATCTTTTTTTATCCGGTTTTTTATCTAAAAAATCCGATAAATCCATATATTAATACTAAATAATTCCTGAAATATTGTCTAAAAAACTTATTCACACTTCACACTTTTTTAATACGCTTCTTTCGTGTATTTATTCCCTGCGTCCCAAGCCATCCAGCCGGTAAGGCCGGCGTCATAAACGGCCTTTTTTTGAAGATTAACCATTTCCGCCGTGTATTCCGCGCCGAGATCAAAATCCTGAATCCAAGGACGGAGTTTTTTGGGCGTGGAACTTGCCGCAATTAAACGACGCGAGGCCTCGGCCATCGCCTGATAAACGATTTCATAAGGGTGAGCCGCTGGATTCTGATAATTATTAAATCCTTTGGGATAATGCGAAGGATAAACCATCGGCGCCAGATAATTAAAATACGGCGCGGCTTTTTCTAAAACTTGCCCGATATTGAGATCATCGGCATTAACCGTCACCATGCCGAAAAGATCGGCGGAAAGAGACCGGCCCATGTCTTTCAAATTATCCGACAGGTATTTGAAAAATTCCTCCAGCCGCTCTGCCTTGCTTGGAAGTCCGGCTCCCGAACGGCAAAAAGAATAAACGATGTTCGCCATATTGCCATCCGAAGGAAAACGGATGTAGTCAAAATTCAATTCGTCAAAACCGGCTTGTTCGGCCTCGCGCGCTATTTTAACGGTATAATCCCAAACTTCTTTGGCGCAAGGGTCAAGCCAGGAAATTCCTTTATAATCTTTCCAAACCGCGCCAGTCTTGGTTTTAACCGCCAAATCCGGCCGTTTTTTTACCAAAAAAATATCTTGAAAAACGCTTATCCGGGCAATCGCGTAAATATTTTTTTCATGGAGATTTCCGATAAATTCTCTGATATCGGGAATGCGTTTTTCTTGAGAACCGACGGCCATCAGCGCCGGATCAACCACTTCAAATGAAATCCGGCCGGTATAATCTTTAATATCAATCACGACGGCGTTCAACTCTGATTTTTCAATAAATTCAACTAATCGATCCCGCCAATCAGAAGTGCCCGCCACCCAGCTGGTCATATAAATAGCCTTGACCGGCTCGGGAGTCTGAAGATGAATTATTTTTTTAACAGTCTCTTCTTGAACAGCCATCGCGTTCTTATCTTTAGTTCTGATATATTCCAAATTTATTTTAAAAAATAAATTTGGAAATAAAACGAAAAAGCCCGCGCTTAAAACAACCCCGACCGCTAAACGAAGGATTGCTTTTTTGGTAATTCTTTTTGTTATTTCCGTTAAAAACTTATTTTGCCGTTTTTTAAAAATTTTCATCTTTTTTCTCTTCTGGCGCAGCCGCTATTGTTTCATTTAAGCGCCGCGGACGAACCTCATAAAACGACCAAAATCCTAAAATTACGATAATAATGCCGCTGAAAATCAAAACCGTCCTTTGCCAAGCCAGAGAAAAATTTAAAAAAGGAATAATTATCACCCAAAAACCTAAAATTCCGTTTAACCAATTTTTCCACATAATAAAATTTTATTAACTTTCTAACGGGATAAAGCGACCTTTTGAAAATTATAATCAAATCGCCGAAACGCGAACAACAAACTTATCAATAAAAAGAAAGTGACGCCGGCGGATATTAAACAATAAAAACAAATCGCCTTCAAAATAAAAAACTGGAGATAAAGAAAATAAGCGCTGAATAAAAAGCCCGCAAAAACGATAATCGCCGTTAAGCCAAGCGCGCGGCGGGATTTTTCCAAAAAGGAAAAAAGAGTGAGAAATAAAATAGCGGTATAATAAATCATTCCCCAAAGCGAAACCGGCAAACCGAACATTGCTGCGTATTCGCTGGTTAAAACCGCATCGCAGCCTTTTAAAATAAGGCAAGCCGGCCCAGCGCCGGTATAATGTTCCCAAACCAGATAGCCGGCGTCAAGCAAACCAATCAACGTTAAAAATAAAATAAAGACCGCTATGTTTTTCATAACGGTCTAATTTTAACATATTTAGAAAAAATATGTTAAAGAGAAAAATCATTAACACATTTTTATTCCTTCTGATAAAGAAATTTTCGGTATCCAATCAAGTAATTTTTTCGCTTTTGAATTATCCGCCAAAACAGCCCGAGCCTCGCCTCGGCGCGGCGCGATAAACACAAAATCTTTTCCTTCTTCAAGTTGAAGGAATGTTTCGTTTTTTTTTAAATCAGTTTTTTTAGCGCAAAGAATTTTTATGCAAACGTCAAAAACCGAATGATTTTTACCGAAGCCGATATTTATAATTTCCCCTTGGCCGATTTTAGGAGAAACCATCGCCAGAATGTTGGCTTCCGCCACATCATAAACATGAGTAAAATCTCGGCGCTGATTGCCGTCAAAAACCACTGTAAACGGAATATTTTGTTTTTTTTGTTCCATAAATATTCCGATAATCGTGCCGTAATAATCAAATGTTTTTGGCTGGCGCGGACCGTAAACATTAAAGTAACGAAGGATAACCGTTTCCGGCCCGCCGGTCATTTTTCCCATAAATCTGCATAATTCTTCTCCAATATGCTTTGTATAAGCATAAGGAGTGAGAGGAAAAACAGGCATATCTTCTGCCAACGGAAGATATTTCTGTAATCCATAAATTGAAGATGAAGAAGCAAAAACAAATCTTTTGACATTAAAATTTTTTGACATCTCTAAAACAATTTTAGTGCCAAAAATATTTATTCTAAAATAGTCATCAAGCCGTTCAAAGCTCGGCTGAATTCTTGCCAAAGCCGCGCAATGAACCACAAAATCCGGCCTTACCAAATTAAACAGCTCATTCATTGCTGTCTGGTTTGTGATATCCGCCTGCATATAACAAGCTTTAAGATTTTTATAAGCCGGATTCCGATTATCAACCGAGTAGACTTCCATTTCTTCTGCTTCCGCGCAGCGGTCAATAATATGGCTGCCGATAAAACCCGCGCCGCCGGTCACGAGAACTTTCTTGCCTTTCAGATTATCCATTTATTTCTCCTTTCTTTTTATATGGCCGCTGACCTGCCCGATGGTCAACCCCTGCAGCGCCAAAAGTGCTTCATTAAATTTGTAAATTGATAAAAACATCCCAACCAATTCACGGGCAAAAACAGCTCTTTCTAAATCTTTGCCGTCTTTAACGGGAATATTCATTTTTTCTCTAATTTTTCTTGCCCAAGAGATCAGAGCACTGGCATCCTTAGGAAAACAATATCCGCCAAAACCAAGATAACCGCCATGATGAATATCCAGCCAGGAATCGCCAATCCGGATATCTTCCGCCATCACTCTCCGGATATTTTTATAATTTGCTCCAGCATTTTCCGCCAAAGCGGCAATCGCGTTAGCAAAACTTACTTTCATCGCGCCAAACATATTACAGCTGTATTTGGCAATCTCGGCGTCAATAGCCGGCATAATCAACGCGTACGAAGAACTTACTTCTGGAAGCAAAGAAACCAACGTACTTACCCATTTTTTGCTTTTGTCGGTATACCCGACAACCTGCCGGCAAGGAGAAACAAAATCCTGCCAGGCGTTTTCCTCCGTTAAAAATTCAGGATTAAACGCAATCGCGACATTATATTTTTCTTCTAACCGTTCGGTCGTGCCGGGCTCCACGGTGGATTTTATAACCACCAACTTATCCGAGCCGGCAAATTGCGCCACCACACTTCTTACTATTTGCGTATTACACGAACCGTCAATCGAATAATTAGGCGTGGGCACGCAAATAAAAATAATATCCGCCCGCGAAATATCGTCCTGGTCATCTATTTTTACAAGATCACAATCATAACAAAAAAGATTTTTTCCCTGCTCCCAATTGCGCGTTAAAAACCATCTTTTGACGACCGATCCGACCCACCCCACGCCAACAATGCCTATTTTCTCTTTTTTAGAATTCAAAAACCTCACCTCCTTTCTTTTTCAGCCAACAGCTGAAAATTTTCAAAGACCAAAAATCTGTCTGTCTTATTTCCGAACATTAACATAACAAAAACTGAATGTCTACCATTCTGACTGAAAATAAGCTAAAATAACGCCAATGCCAACAAAAGAAAAATTAAACAAAATTTTTCTGGCTTTAGGCGATATTGCCATTTTTTACGGCGCGCTTATTCTGGCGCTGACCATAAGATACCAATCCTGGCCGAGTAAAAAAATCTGGCAATGGCATAAACTGCCTTTTTCTCTTTTATTTGCCCTCTGGCTTCTGATATTTTATATCATCGGCCTCTATGATTTTAAAAAATTCATTTCTTTCAAAGAATTGCGGCTGGCCTTAATAAGAACAATGGCGCTGGCCGGCGGCTTGACGATTTTACTATTTTATTTGGTGCCGTTTTTCGGCATTACGCCTAAGACAAATTTAGTTTTGGATCTCGGCATCACTTTGGGACTTTTAATAATCTGGCGGCGATTTTTTTTCGCCAAACTTCTTAAAGCTAAAAAAATAAAAACGCTGTTTTTCGGCTTAACTAAAGAAACGGCGATTTTTGCTTCTTTTATCAATCAAAATCCCCAAATCGGATATGAAGCCGCCGCCATTATGAAACTGCCGGAAGAAAATGAAAATTCCTTTGAAAGCGGGACGCCGATTTTAGAATTTGACCATAACATCGTTTCTCTCATTAAAGAAAAAAACATTTCTCTGATTGTCGCTTCTTCTTCCATTAGACAAAACAAAGAACTAATCAGAATGTTTTACGAAGTTCTGCCTTTAGGAATAACAATCATTGATTTTCCGCGATTTTATGAAGGGCTGATCGGCAAGGTGCCGGTTTCCCTTATTAATGAAGTTTGGTTTTTGGAAAACTTAACCGAAATAGACAAGCATATTTTTGAAATTATCAAAAGATGGTTTGATGTTATTTTTTCCCTGCTTTTGGCCGTTCCGGCGCTTTTCATCTTTCCTTTCGCGGCGCTATTGATAAAACTGGAAAGTTTTGGCCCGGTTTTTTACTGCCAAAAAAGAGTAGGCAAGAACGGGCGGATTTTCAAGATAATAAAATTCCGTTCAATGAAAACAAACGCGGAAACAAACGGCGCCAAATGGGCAAAAGAAAACGACCGCCGGATCACGGCCATCGGCCATTTTCTAAGAAAAACTAGAATTGACGAACTGCCCCAGCTTTGGAACGTGCTGAAAGGAGAACTCTCGCTGATCGGCCCGCGGCCGGAACGGCCGGAATTTGTGGAAACGCTCAAAAAAGAAATACCGCACTACGCGATGCGGCTTTTGGTAAAACCGGGCCTTTCCGGCTGGGCGCAAATTAATTTTCCATACGGCGCTTCCAAGGAAGACGCGATGGAAAAATTGCAATATGATCTTTTCTACATTAAAAACCGATCTTTAGCTCTGGAACTTTCAATTTATCTTAAAACAATAATGACGGTCATCAGCCATCAAGGAAGATGAGATAAGATCACTTGCTTAATGCCGCGGCCGCGGGCATCCCAAGTGTATTTTTTAGCTTCATTAAGCGCCGCGAGAGACTTATTTTTAGCTTCCATGGGATGTTGAATCACATAATCAATCATTTGAGCAAGTTTTTTGGGATCGTCGGGCGGAACAAAAAAAACCATTTTTTCATCAACAATTTCCCGGAGGGACGGCAAATCTGACGCGATAACCGGCAGACCGCTGGCTATCGCTGAAAATAATTTTAAAGGAGAAGTATAAAATTTCGATATTTCAAAACGGGCGGAATTCGGGATCACGAGAATATCGGCGGATTGTTTATATTTCGGCATTTCAGAATATGGCTTGTGCCCTAATATCTTCAGGCGGGAATTTTGGCCGTATTTGCCGCGAAAAGCCGACACATCTTCTTCTGTCCCGCCGACAAAAACAAAAATAACTTCTTTTGATTGGACAAACGGCGCGGCCTCGGCAAGAATATGAGCGCCTTTCCATTCGTATAAATGTCCGCTATACAAAATAATCGGCACATCCGCCGGCAAGCCGGCTGATTTTCTCGGCTCATTTTTATCCTTAACAGCGATAATTCTGTCCAAATCCACGGCATCGGGAAACACATATAATTTATTTTTATCCTTAACGCCATGCGAGATAAATTTTTCCTTAAGGCCGTTGGATATAAAAAGTGCGGCAATGGATTTTTTAATTGCGTAATTCGCCCTGAAATTATAAAAATCCTGATGCACTTCCCAAACAAACGGTATTTTCCAAAAAGCCGACAAAAAAGCGATATTCGTATCGCGCGTAAATATAACGTCAACGCCTTGCCAATCCTTGCTGAACAAAAAACTTAAAAAGAAAATAACAGTCCGAAAAATAAAACTAAAAGCATTTAAACGTTTAAAATTCGGAGTTTTATAGCGATGGCTGATGGAAAAAATCTTAGGAACCCCGTAATATTCAAAAGCATCCTCGGCGTTTTTATTAAACGAAGGAATAGCCAGCGTTGTTTTAATTCCCGCTTGAGCAAAAGCTTCGCACATCTTCATCACTTGAATGCCATGCGCTTTTTCCGTGGGAAGCCTCATATTTTCAAGATAAACTAACGACAAAGATTTATTCGCCATATTTTATATTCTATTTTGCTTAAACCAAACAACTAAGCGGGAGAGCCCGTCTTCCAACGAAACTTTTGGTTTCCACCCGAGAATCCGCTTGGCTTTTTCTATATCAGCATACGTTTCTTCAACACTCGCGCTATGGCTTGGCCTTTCTTTAATAATGGATTTTCTGCCAATGACTTTTTCCAGCGTTGCCAAAAGTTCTTTTAGCGAATAAGGTTTTCCGCACCCGATATTTAAAATTTCAAATCCTATATTTTTTATTTCCAACGTTTTGATGATCGCGCGCACCGTATCGCTGATATAAGTATAATCTCTCCGCCGGCTGCCTTGGCCCGACATTTCTATTTCTTCGCCGCGCAATATCTTATCGGTCCAAATATAAGGGACCATATCCGGCCTGTTATTTTCGCCATAGGCGTTAAAAAATCTTAAACAAGCGGCATTAAGCCCAAAATTATGATAATAGGTATAAACAAAAAATTCTCCGGATCTTTTTGTCGCGCCGTACGGCGATATGGCAAAACTATGGGAATCATCTTCTTTAAACGGAATAGACGCGGTATTTCCGTAAACAGAAGATGAGGAAGCAAAAACAAAATTTTTTATTCCGTAATCTTTTGCGAGTTCCAATAAATTTATAGTCCCCCGGATATTAACCGTTTCATAAATATACGGATCGGCGACCGCTTTCCGCGTATCTGTTTTAGCGGCAAGATGAACAATGTATTCCGGCTTTTCTTTTTCAAAAATTTTTTTCAAAGCGTTTAAATCCAAAATATCATTTTTATAAAATACAAAATTTTCATGATTGATAAACGGTTTAAGATGTTCTTCTTTAAATTTTATGTCATAAGAATCATCCAGATTATCAACCGCAATAACGCGATATTTCTTATCGCTTAAAAGTTCTTGAATTAAATTAGACCCGATAAAACCCGCGCCGCCGGTAATTAAAATAATTTTCATAATATATTATTTAATATATTATAATATTAAGTAATATGCGCGTAAAAAACAATTCATATGGAAAAATTTAATTATCAAGAAAAAATTAAAGCGGAACTTAAAAAAATTTCTCCCATTTTATCCCGCTTAGGTTTTGAGCTAGAAAAAAAACAATTGCACATCGGCGGAGAAAGGATTATTTTAAGCCAGAAAAAACTCGTGCTGCTTGGTGTTGAAAAATCAACTGGAAATCACATAATCATAAAATGCAGCAAATTCAAAGAAGGAATTGATGAAATTAAACGCGAAAAAGAAGTGCGCGACCATTTAATCAAAACAAAATTCGCTTTGGACGAATTAGCTCTACCCAAAGAAATTTTCTTTGGAGAAAAAAACGGTTATATAATTTTTATCACAAAATACATTGACCAGGAAAAAATCTTCGTTGAACACAGCCTTCCGGAACAATTCTTTATGGCTTTACGCGCTCTGGAAAGGCAAGAATCATTTCACGCGACAACTTATGAGCATCTGAACGCCGTTAAAAATGTTTTTGAAGTGCTGACTTCGCAAATTTATTCAGAAAGATTTGATTATTTTATAAAAAATATAAATAAAAATTATAAAAATTCGGAAATGCCGCCTCTTTTTGAAAAAACCAGGGAATTTTTTAAGAAAAATCTTAATATTATAAACGCTTATTCTTATTATCTCATCCATGAAGATCTGGTTCCCCATAATTTTAGAATAAATAATTCGCAAATTCACACTCTTGATTGCGCGTCTTTGCACTATGGCAATAAATATGAATCATGGGCGCGTTTTTTAAATTACATGATAATCCACAATCCGGAGTTAGAAAACAAATTAACGCAATACATAAAAAATAGCCGGGGAGAAAACGAATATCTATGTTTGCGACTGATGAGAATTTTTAAAATAACCCAGTTAATAAATTACCATTCCGGCCTTCTTGATAAAATAGAAGGTAATTTTCTTGCCTTAACAAAGATGAGATTAAATTTTTGGTTAAAAATTATGTCTCAACTTCTTGAAGATAAAAAAATATCCGCCGAAGATCATTCTGATTACATCCAAAAAAGAGATGTTTTAAGAAGCGAAGAAGAAAAAGAAAGGCAGCGAGAATTTGCCAAAGCTTAAAGGTATTGCATAATTTTTTCTTTAATGGAATTATTGCAAACCGCAAAAACTTTTTGCGGTTTTTCGCTGAATTTATCGGATGAAGAAAACGTCAGAATCTGCCCGCCTGCCTCTTCCAAAATGCCAATGGCAGACGAAATGTCCAAAGTCGTTAAAGTGCCGTATATGACTAATTCCACTCTTCCCGCGGCAACAAAACAAATATCAAGCGATGACGACGCAAAATTGTTAACTTTTTTAGCGTTTCCTAAAAATTTTTTATAAAGCCCTATCCCCCACTCTCTAACTTTCGGATCTCGGCCAACATGCAAAAGTACAAAAGATTTTTTTAAATCCGTTTCTAAAGAGGTTCGTATTTTTTGTCCGTTTAAAAACGCGCCGCCGCCTTTTTGAAAACTGAATAATTCATCGGTGATGGGATTATACACCGCGCCAACCGCTGGCACGCCATTTTCCAAAAGTCCGAGGCATACGGCGAAATGCGGAATATGCCGAGAAAAATTAGAGGTGCCATCTATAGGATCAACGATCCAAACATACTTGTTTTTTTTAACAAATATATCAGCGCTTTCTTCAGAATAAATCGCGTGATCCGAAAATTTTTTCTTTATTTCAGAAGTGATGAAATAGTTTATTTTTATATCCGCGTCCGTAATCACATCCCTGAAATCATCTCCTTTATGCGACACGAAAAAATCCAAACGATACAATTTTTTAAGAAGCTCTCCCGCTTTTTTGGTTAACTCTACGGCAAATTCATAAAAATCATTCATACTAAAAAATTTAGCATAATTATACCATGACAACAAAAAATAGACCGGCTTTACTCTATAGGTATATAATATTAGAATAATAAAAAAAATAATTATGAAAATACTTTTAGCCACGCCTCTTTACCCTCCCGAAATAGGCGGACCGGCAACTTACACAAAAGAACTGGCGGAACAGCTTAAAAACAAACATCATTTAAAAATAGTCGCTTACGCCGGAAAAAATCCCCAACTAATAGACGGAGTAGAATTGATTTTTATTGATAAATTTAAACCGCTTTTTTACAGGCTTTTTTTATTTTTCCTCGCTATTTTTAAACATTCAAAAGATGCAGATGTTATTTATGTCCAAAATGCCTTAGCCGCCGGTTTGCCGGCCGTCTTAGCCGCAAAATTGCGCCAAAAACCAGTGGTGTTAAAATTCGTGGGAGACGAAGCGTGGGAACGGGCTTACGCTGCGGAAAAAACAAAAAAAAATTTGACAGATTTCCTGCAAAATCCGGACGGCGGATTTAAAAGCCGGCTTTATCTAAAAATTCAAAAATTTGTTTTAAAGCGCATCGTTATTCTGACCACGCCGTCAAAATATCTCGGCGAAGAAATAATAAAAGCTTACGCTCTTCCCCAATCTTCTTTTCTGGTTAATTATAACGCCGCCAAACAAAAAAATGATTATTATGAAGAAGATAAATTATTCGCGGTTGAAAAGAAAAAACACCAATTACTGACAACCGCCAGGCTCGTTTCCTGGAAAGGAATAGACGGAATAATAGAAGCTGTTTCAATTTTAAAAAACAAAATACCCGATCTTAAGCTGGTCATCGCCGGCGACGGGCCGGAAATGGATAATTTTAAAAAAAAAGCTAAAGACTGCCAAGCAGATAAAATGGTTAATTTTATCGGCCGAGTATCTCAAACTCAAACCAGATATTTAAGAAGAGAATCGGAAATTTATATTTTAAATTCTGTCTATGAAGGTTTGCCGCACACCGTGCTTTCAAGTTTTTCCGCCGGAATACCCGTAATCGCCACAAATATCCCCGGCACCGATGAAGCGGTCTATGACGGAGTAACCGGACTTCTGGTCCCGCCAAATAATCCGCAAAAATTGGCGGAAACAATAGAAAAACTCCTTGGCAATAAAGAGCTGCAAAATAAATTAATAACCGGCGCGGAAAAGATTTTACAAGAGAAATTTTCCTGGGACGCGCATCTTAATACTCTCCTTGGAATTTTTTATTCTGTTTTAGCTGAACCACGCGGCTAAGCAATTTAATTTTTCTTTTAATCTAACCTCTAATTCCATAGGTTTTCATTTTACTCCTCGCCGTTAATAAAAAATGCCCGCTTTTAAGGGCATTTTTTATACTGTCAAAAACAAACTAACTCTAATTTTCTAATTATTGTGAAGCATTTAATTTTTTCAGCATTTCATTGAGCTGTTTTTGAAGATTATCCAACTGGGCTTTAAGCGCAGCTTCTTGAGCGGAAGTTCCGGCCGGAACAGCCGAAGACGCTGAAGGCGCAGTTGTCCCCTGGCTATAAATTTCTTCCAATTTTACTCTGGTCTTTGGCCCGACAAAACCATAGCCAACATCGCCTGGTTTGGCTAAACTGTGTTTTTCCTGAAATTTCTGAACCGCTTTTTCCGTGAGAGAACCGAAATATTCGGTTTCGTTTCCCGGAGAACCAATGCCCGAAGAAGTAATCTTAGTGTCAGGATCAGAGTTTAAGAACTGTTGAAGGCGCTTAACATCGGAATGGCTCATTCCTTT
>JACPLO010000001.1:0-110716 GCA_016186495.1 Candidatus Niyogibacteria bacterium | reverse complement strand
CTGAACCGCTTTTTCCGTGAGAGAACCGAAATATTCGGTTTCGTTTCCCGGAGAACCAATGCCCGAAGAAGTAATCTTAGTGTCAGGATCAGAGTTTAAGAACTGTTGAAGGCGCTTAACATCGGAATGGCTCATTCCTTTTTTTAAAGTTCGGCTGAAAACCGGGGAAACACTAATCGCTGCGCCTGAAGGCTGGGCTATGTAGACAGCCGGCACTGTTGTAACCGCGGGAACAACTGCTGCCGCAGTTTGAGATGGAATAGTGGGAGCGCCTCCACCGCCTCCGCCTCCACCGCCGCCTCCGCCTCCGCCTCCGCCGCCGCCACCGCCGGACGCGCAAGTGCTAGAAGTAGGCGTAATCGTAAAAGTATCAGTGGTAATCAACGCCGGAGCGCTAAAAGTATAAACGCTTTCTGAAGAAGAACAAGTGGAGGAAACTTCCACCGCGTCAGCATTAGCAACAGTCATCACCCGGCGATCAGAAGAAGTAATCTGCAAATAAGAACTGGCGGGCATTATCACCGTAATAGTACTTCCATCAACGGAAATAGATTCCATAGAACCGCCATTGCCGGATACGGTAAGATCAATCCCTCCTACTGTGATAACCGCATTCGGGTTTAAAATCACGTCATCATAAGCGGCCATTGCCAATATCGGCATCACCATTAACGATAAGATTATTAAGTAAATCTTAGTCATAATTAGTCATAATAAGTTTGGTTGTTAAAGATTAATTAACGAATGGCGAAGAAATTAAGAGCGGTATTGCTATTAGTGCTCGAGGTCGTCGTCGTACTTGTCTGGCCACTGTTGTAAATATACAAACCAATAGTGTCAGCCGCTGTTGAAGAAGCGGAAGAAATAATAAAGTTTTGAGGCAAAGAACTTGTCGCGGTCACAAAAACTCTATCGCCGGTCCGCACTCCGGTTGCCGCGCATTGTACGCCAACGGTAGTGGATGCCGCAATAGTTTTATTGCTAAAAGTACAAATACCAGAAATTATTCCCGTTATTGTGCCGTTGGTGCTGTCGCCGCCGACCACTAAACTAGTTGAACTGGCCGTGCCGACAACCTCAAAAGTGGTATTTGGAGCTCGAGTGCCAATACCGACTCGTCCGCTTGGCGAGGAAATAGTGCTTACAGTAAAAGTTGGAATAATAGAAGTAGAAGTCGCAATGCTCCAAACATTGTGTTTAGCATTGGCTACAGTCGTAGTCGCCAAGTTACCCATCGCCACGGTGCCGGAATTAATGGTAAGCGTGTCGCCAACCGCGTCACCCAAAACATCAGAACCATAAGTGGTCAGCGGACTGGTAAATTGCGCGGTGCTGGAACCAAAAAGACCGCCCGTAGCATTAACATAAAGAAGACTGACGCCACTGGTATTGTCTCGGATCTGAAAAGTATTGGCGGTCGCGGCATTATACGCCACTAAAGTCAAAGGAATGGCGGCCGTAGAAGTTCCTTCCAAAGTCATCATTGAAAGCCCTTGTTGGGTGGTTGTGCCAAACGTAAAATAACTGCTTAACGAATTAAGCTGCATCCGGTTTCCGGAAACAACAATACCCGATCCGCCGGTGGAAGTCGCGACATTCACCCAGTTCGTGCCGTCATAAAGTTTAAGTAATAAATCATCGGTATCATAATAAATACCGCCATTCACTGCCGTAGGAGCGGCGGAAGAATTGCTGAAAGCCACTGTTTCATAATGCCTTGTCACGTCAGTCACCAGAAGCGTAGAAGAAGCATGGACGCTCCCGTTAAATGTGGATAAACCGCTAACTGTCAAAGTGCCGCCGGTAGAAATGTTCGTGCTGATCGTTGAGGCCGCCTGCGTAACTAAAACCACTAAAAGAAAAGACATCACGCTGGCAAAAATAATGCCGGATGTCTTTCGCGTATTAAAAAATCTATTCATAGAATAATTTTTAAATAATAATTAAGCTAATAATTTTAGACGACTATTTTTAATAAAACTTTTGTGTTTTTTTAAAACACTTAATTTAATAATACAACATTTAAGAAAGACGCTAAAATAAAACTGTGGATAACTATGCAAAATGACGCCCAATCAACTTATGGATTTCTTCCGGCCTTTATTTCCTTAATAAAATATTCTCCTTGTCCTTTAAAATCAGGATTTAATTCAATGGCTTTTTCCAGTTCTTTAACAGCTTTGGTTCGTTCATTTAATTGCAGATAAGTAGCGGCGAGATTAACGCGGTACTGGGCGTTATTTGGCTCTTTTTCTATGATTAAAAGCCAAATATCTTTAACCCGGGCGAAATTTCCGACGCGAGCGTAAGCGTTAACAAATTTTTGATCCCCGATAATAACAGCGTTAAAATGCTTTAAAAGAAGTTCTTCGGCATATTCCGGCTTACCGGCGACAATCGCGGTAATAGCCAAACCTTCGGCAGCCGCGGTATTGTTTTGGTCAAAATCATAAGCAAGTTGCATGGCTTTCATCGCCTTATCATTCTGATTTAAAGCCATATAAACATCGGCCGCCAAGAAATATATTTGCTGTTTCTTTGGAGAAAGTTCCAGCGCTTTATTTAAAACCGCGAGCGCTTCATTTTGTTTTCCGACATCACTGTAAAGCGCGGATAAAAAGATATAGCCGCGCGCGTCTTCAGGATTTTCCGCCACTTGCTTTAGCATTTCTTCTATACTTTTATTGACAACTTTAATTTTTACTTCATTCGGCAGATTAATCTTTATAATATCATTAGTATAACCGGATAATTGTTCTCTGGCTTCACCGGTGCCAAATGTCTGATAAGCAAAAACTTTATCAAAGTCCTTTAGAATAGCATCTGCATCTTGTCCTTTAATACTTATGTCTTTTAGAGTGTCTAAAAGAGCGCGATTAGCGAGAACCGGTTTAAGATTGGCAAAATAAAGAGAAAAAAGAAGAACAATAAAAACCGCGAAGATGCCGAGCATTTGGCCTAATCCTAAAGAAACTTCCTTTGAGATATTTTCATTTATATTTATATTTTTTTCATCTTGAGATTCTTGAAATTGAAAATGAATAAATCCTAAAATGGAAAAAAACATATAATAAGAAATTAAATTGTCAAAAACAAAGAGATTATGAAAAAAATAAGCGGCGAAAAGGCCGGTAAAAACTATCGCCTCCGCGCTAAACATTGAATCTTTAACATATTTACGCCAAAGAATATAAAGAGTGCTGGCAAAAATGCCGAGATACGCCAAAAGGCCGAATAAGCCGCTGGAAATAAGCCAGTCAAAAATCACATTGTGCGAACGGTCAAACCATGGTTCCTGCTTCCACATAACCGGATCATAATATTTATTGAAAACCAAATTATAATTTTCAATTCCCCAACCTAAAATCGGATGTTCTTTAAATCCTTTAAAAGACATTTTCCAAATGGTAAAACGAGATTCAACGGTTCCTTCCTGAAAAGAAATATCGCTGAAACGGACAAGAATGTAATTGTTTCTGATAAAATCCGAATCTTTAAAAATCCAAAAAAGGCCGACAAATAAAATAATCGCGCCGGCCGCCGCGATTGCCGCAGTTTTAACCCGCTTATTTTCTGAAAAAATAATCAAAAACAAAGCTGACAAAAACAATCCGCCCAAAAAACCAAGAATCGCGCCCCGCGTTGAAGTAAAAATTATGATCGGCGCTTCCAGAATAAAAAGCGCGGCAAAAATAATTTTTAGCCAATTTTGCCGAGATTTTAAGAAAAAATAAAACGCCAAAAACGCCTGAAAAACCATAAAAATCGCCAGATAGGAAGCATTGCCAAAAGTTCCGTCAACGCGCGGTCCGCTCTGTGAAGAAATGGCGGCTGCGCCAAAATACTGCAGCCAGCCGTAAAAAGCCATAGCCGCGCCGGAACCGGCTAAAACATAGAAAAACCAGCGCCAATCGCGCCCGGCTTTTAAAACGCTGATTAAAACCAAAAAATAAGCAAAAAGGTGCAAATGGCCGATTAAACCCTCCATTCTTTCATAATTGGACCAAAACTGCGATACGGATTATCGCCGAAAATCGTGGAAAAAACCAAAATTAAAACCGTGATGGTAACCGCGTAAAAAAGCGGCGAAATGCCCGGCCGGTATTTTTTATCCAAAATCGCCAAAACCAGCCAAAGCGCGAATAAAATTTCCACCGCAGCGCGAAAGAAAAAATTTTTTCCCGTAATAAACGGGAAAAACATGACGGAAGAAACCATAAAAGCCGTGATTGGCAAAATAAAAATTCCGGCTTTAACCGCGTAACTTAATATTTTTGAATATTGTTGAGACATTGAATACAGGATAACATTTTCACAAAAATTCTACAAAAAAGAAAAAAGGAAATGTACAAGAAATATTACCATCAGATTTTCTTGACATGTAAGATTACGGATAGTATTTTATATTCATAAATATATGCCCAAAAGAATTCTCATAACCGGCGCCAACGGGATGCTTGGCAGAGAAATAACCGATATTTTCAGTAAAAACAAAAAATACAATGTCTTCGGCATCATAAGAAGCAGAAAACCGAAAAACCCGAAAGTCTGTTTTATAATAGCCGATCTGAGAGACATAAAAAGTCTAAAAAAGATTGTATCAAGCGTCAAACCGAACATAATCATACACTCTGCGGCTATAGTTAACCTGGATTTATGCGAACAAAACAAAAGAGAAGCGGATCTTTTACATATTAAGGCAACGGAGATTTTAGCTTCTTACAAAGAAAATAAGACAAAATTCGTTTATATATCCACTGATTCTGTTTTCAACGGAAAAACAGGCGCGTATAAAGAGTCTGATCGGCCTGATCCCTTGAATTATTATGCCCAAAGTAAGTTAATGGGCGAGAAAACGGCAATGGCAATAAATAAAAATTCCCTCGTTATTCGCACAAATATTTACGGTTTTCACGTGCCTCCGGGAAATTCCTTAGTGGAGTGGGCGCTTGAAAATTTTACCTCAAAAAAGAGCATAAATGGTTTTACGGATGTGTTTTTTAATCCGGTCTACACCAGACAGCTTGCTAAAATAATTAAGTATATTCTGGAAAAAAACGATATAAAAGGAATACTAAACATTGGTTCAGAAGAATCAATGAATAAATATGAATTTTTAAAGTCTTTAGCAAGCCGTTTTGAAGCACAAACGCTTATAAAACCAGTATTAGTCAACACTTCCGATTTAAAGACAATTAGACCGAAAAATACGATATTGGATATTAATAAATTAAAAAAGATTTTAGGAGGAAAAACGTTAAAAATTTCTAAAGGGCTTTCCGAACTTAAAAAAGATTACTTAAAGGAAATCAAGAAATCAAAATATGAAAAAAATTAAAATTGGGAATATCAGCATAAGCCAAAACGGTCCGTTATTTTTTATCGCCGATATTGCGGCAAATCATGACGGTGACATTAACAGAGCATATAAACTGATTGAATTAGCCAAAGAATCCGGCGCACATGCGGCCAAATTTCAAAATTTTCAAGCTGATAAAATCGTGAGTAAATCCGGCTTTGAATCCTTAAACCGCAAAATGTCGCATCAGGCCTCATGGAAAAAATCGGTTTATGAAACATATAAAGACGCGAGCATCCCGTTTGATTGGACGAAAAAGCTAAAAAAGAAATGCGACGAAGTCGGTTTAGAATATTTTACCTCTCCTTATGACTTTGAATCGGTGGACAAAGTGGAACCTTTTGTCAGTGTCTATAAAATAGGTTCCGGCGATATCACCTGGCTTGACATTATTGAATACATAGCTAAAAAGAAAAAACCAGTAATAATCTCAACCGGAGCTTCATCTATAGAAGACGTTAAAAGAGCTATGAACACGCTAAAAAAACACGTAAACGACATTATTCTTTTGCAGTGCAATACGAATTATACTGCCAGCGCCGAAAATTTTAAATATATCAACTTAAATGTTCTGAAAAGCTTTAAACAGGAATACCCGGATATTATTTTAGGATTGTCTGACCACACCTCAAGCCATTCCACGGTCTTGGGCGCAATCGCATTGGGCGCTACAGTATTTGAGAAGCACTTTACCGATGACAACAATAGAGACGGCCCGGATCATAAGTTCGCTATGAATCCTAAAACTTGGAGAGAAATGATTGATAGAGCAAATGAATTATTTTTAGCTCTTAGGAATGATGGGTTAAAAATTGTGGAAGAAAATGAGAAAGAATCCGTTATATTGCAAAGAAGAGCAATTAGAGCTAAATTTGATCTTAAAGCAGGTTCTATTTTAGACTACAATGATTTTGATTTTCTAAGGCCGATTCCTGAAGGCGGTTTGCCGCCATATAAGGCACCGGAAATAATAGGCAAGAAAATTATGAAAGACATAAAAAAGGGGGAATTAATCTCATTAAACGATTTTATATGATTAAGTCAAAATTAGTTGGATTAAGGGCTGTAGAAAGAGAAGATCTTTCCATGCTTAAGGACTGGAGGAATATTCCAAAATTTAGAAAAAATTTTAGAGAATTCAGAGAATTAAATTTAGATAATCAAAAAAAATGGTTTGAAAATATTGTCGTCGGCAGCCAGAATGACTTTATGTTTATAATTGAAAGACTTAAAGACAAACTTTCAGTCGGTGTCTGCGGGCTTGTTTATATTAACTGGATTTCCCGCTCCGCAGACCTTTCCTTTTATATTGGATTAAACGAAGAATATATTGATACTAAAGGATATGCTTTGGAGGCAGCAAAATTGTTATTGGATTATGGGTTTAACAATTTGAATCTTCACAAAATATGGATGGAACTTTATGAATTTGATAAAAAGAAAATAGATTTTTTCACCAAAAAATTAAATTTTAAAAAGGACGGCGAATTAAGGGACAATTGTTTTAAAGAAGGCAAATACTGGAACTCGCACATTTATTCTTTATTAAACAAAGAATATAAAAAATAACCGCGCATTTAATCATGAAAATTCTAGCAATAATCCCAGCCAGAGGCGGAAGCAAAAGAATACCCGGAAAAAACATTAAAAACTTTGCCGGGCAGCCAATTATTAAATATTCCATAGACGCGGCAATAAAATCCGAATGTTTTATTGAAGTGATGGTCTCAACAGACGACAAAAAAACAGCCAAGCTGGCAAAATCTTTTAAAGCAAGCGTCCCGTTTTTAAGATCCAAAAAAAACTCAACCGACATGGCTATGATTATTCCCGTCCTTGAAGAGGTGATAACGGAGTATAAAAAACGCGGGAAAGAATTTAAATATATTTGCTGCATATTCCCGACCGCCCCGTTTATCACGGCAGAAAGATTGAAGTTAGCCAAACAGCTGATGATAGAAAAAAACGCAGAAGCAATAGTGCCAGTTGTGAAGTTCAGCTATCCCATACAGAGGGCTCTTAAAATAAAAAATGGAATTGCAAAAATGTTTTGGCCTAAAAATTATAATTCCCGCTCCCAAGATCTGGAACCCGCTTACCATGACTGCGGCCAATTCTATTTCTTAAAAACTGACGTCATTTTTAAGCAAAAAAGGCTCTTTCCAAGATTTACTGTGCCTTTAGAAATACCGGAGACTGAAGTCCAAGATATAGATAATGAACAAGATTGGAAAGTTGCGGAAATTAAATATAAGTTATTAAAAGATTTTCTTTAAATAAGACTTGCTTGATTCAAATATTACGCTACTCATTTTGAAAATAAATAAAAAAAACTGCTATTTTTTTGGCCGAAAACACGCAAAAATAGTATCTGTTTTACCAAGCTCTTCTAACTTTTTACGATACTCCCTATCAATAAAGGTAAAATGTTCCGCAATAAACGGCAAAGCGCCCAGTTTATTATTCTTTAACCAATTCATATGGTTTGCTAAACCATATCTCTGAAATGGCAAAATTGTTATCTTATCATATCCTGCTCCTTCCAATAATTTAGACAACGATGATGAAGAATAAACAAAAGGATGCTGGGTTTGAAAATAAAAATCCTTAAATGCCTCTATGCCGTAAACGCTCAATAATGGATCAGTAAGCGATGGAATTTCTATGATAAAAATTCCTTTTTTGGATAAAAACTTGCGCATCTCCCCAAGTGCCGTAACTGGGTTGGTAAAATGCTCAAAAGTATGAAACATACAGATTACGTCAAAAGATCTCTGCCGACAATCTTCGATCTTTTTGTAGATCATAAGATCTTTCTCATGCGCCAATTTACGATGAGATGCGCTCAACTCCACGCCGCAAAATTGCACTCCAAAAAATTCATTAGAGAGTAATTTCAAAAAAGTTCCATCATTCGCGCCAATTTCTAAAATAGATGACGGGTTCAATTTTTTTTCCTGCAAAAAAAAATTTATTTTATCAATTCTGTTATTTAAATATACTATTTGAAGTTTAGAATCTTTAATGCCAAATTTCTGGCTTCTTGGCACATAAGCAGAATAATTAACTTCCAGTTTAGGATAAATAACAGCAAAATCGTTCTGTTCATTTACAAACACCTTCCATTTATCACCCTCATAAATTCTTGGGTGGAATTCGTAAAATAATTCATCCTTAAAAAAGGATAATCCCAACTGCTCTCCAGTTTTTTTCACAGCGTTTGCGTTATTCATAAATCGCAAATATTAAATATAAATTAAGATTATCACCACTGGGCACCCAAAACAAATAAAAAAAAACCCGCGTTACAAAGCAACACGGGTTAAATTTGATGTCTGCCCCAATTTACAAGACGAGTCTTTCTCTCGTCACGGGCGATCTTATTTATGGATGGATCGGCGTAAAACGAATCATCGTTATAATGGGTAGTGGATATTTCCTCAAAAATAACATCCCCATTACAAGCGTAAAAACTATGCCACGCGCCGCGCGGAACCATTAAAACATCCCCGGGATAAAGAATTCTTTCTCTGTCTTCCATTTCTACAATCAGTTCTCCGTACAATACCTGAAAGGCCTCTTCTTTTTTTGTATGGAAATGAATAGGATGTTTCTGTCCGGCGAGCATAATCAAAATTTTTTTGCAATATTCACGATTGATGCAGTCTATAATTGCTACGCCCCATTCAAGAAAATGTTTTAATCCATAGTGGTGCGAAAGCTCAATTTCCGGAGTCGGCCCAACCGGCACGCCAGCTTCGTGAATAATCCCCTTTAACTGATGGATAAAATTAGGAATCAAATGCTTAAATTCTGCCGCATAATAACTTGCTGCTTCAAAGAAAATAGCTTCGTCAACAGCATAAGCGCGGCCTGCAACCATATTCGCATTCCATTCACCGCTCGCCAATTGCCGATTCAAAAGCGGTATGGCAAAGTAAACATTCTCTCGAGAAAGCTTACTGCCAATAGTAATATTTTTTTTAGCATAGACTCCTCGCATCAGCGAATTTAATGATAATGATTCGGCTAAATCTTCTTCATTGCCGCACATAGACATCGCGTCATTTAACGCCGCCAGCCATTTAGCTGCTTGTTTAGGATTCGCGGAATACGCATTACTCTTAAATGCTTTAGTAGGAACAGCGACATGCTTTTCAAATATGCGCGCACCCTTGGCATAAGCAATCTGAACAACGTTAAAATTATTCGGATCTTCATGCGTAGAAAATCCTACTGTCACGCCCGGATATCGCTTACAAAGTTGCTCAATCCTGCCTAACCGCATTTTTTCAACCGGAGTAGGATAAATTGCCACACAATGCATTAATGCAAAGCGCGCTCCCCGATGTTGAAAAAAGCTGACTATCCTATCTATTTGGCTGACATTCAATCCGCCGGTAGAACATATAACCGGCTTTCCCGCCTTTACCACTCTTTCCAAAAGCGGCCAATCAGTTGCCGAACAACTGCCAATTTTTAGTATTTCCACGCCGAGACGCTCAGCCATATCAACGGATAACTCATCAAACGGCGTTGCCATACTGATTAATCTTTGGCGCTTAATTTCATTCACCAACGCGCCAAATTCTTCTTCAGAAAGCCGCGTGGCAAGAAAACGCGGAATGTGCTTGTTGTCAGAGCATTCTTTATGCTTTGGATGAATAAAAGAATCTAAATCGCGAAATTGCAGCTTAATCGCGGCACGCACCCCGGCCACCTTCGCCACCTTCGCCATCTCGCGAATAATGCGCAAGCCGTGCTTAATACTGCCTTGATGATTATTTGCCATTTCAAAAATAAACAGATTATTAAAATCAAACCTGTCATTCCCAGGCGCAATCATATTAATATGCCTCCTTTTTAATTGTTAATGATGCTGAATTATCTAATACCAAAAATAGCACGGAGTAAATATCTTGACTATATTGACATTAATTTTTTTTAGTATATTTTACTGTTGAATTGAAAATTAAAAGCGGCGCATTGCGCCGCTTTCTTAAATAACTATTTTCTTTCTAAGCCAATTCTCATCTAAAAATGAAAATATTTGCGGAGTTTGTATTATTCGGGCGATGAGCCGGCTTTTAATCTTCGGCAAAAGATTAACAAGCCGATCATTTTCATAGTGATGGCGCCTTAAACTGCGCAATATCCGCATCATATTCCATCTTACCGCCGCGGCGATAATGAGTAAATATTCATTTAGCGGCAATGGATGTTCTCGGTGATACGCGGCGAGAAAAAGTTCAGCAGAATGTTCATAGTTTACATTGCTTCTTGATGTGCTTGATATACTTGATAAAAATGAGAGCAGTGTATTGCCGACATCCCAAACAAAAGGGGCAACGCCAAGTTGGTCCGTATCAATAAAACAGCTGAATGCTCCATCCTTTTTGAAAAAACAATTTTTCACGTTAAAATCGTTATGCACGATTCCAGAAGAAAGTTTGCGATTACTGATACCCGATCCATCCAGCATCTTTATCGTTTGATCAAATATGTGAATATGATCGCGCACCGCGGCGCAAACATCCGGAACAGAACATTGGTGTTCTGTTAAAAAATCACGCCGCAATTTATCATAAATCACACGCGACTCTTCATAAGGTTTTTCTACGGGAATTTTTTCTGCGATCATGGCACGCTCAATCGGATATTTCCGAAGAAATGCTTCTCCTTCTCGGTGAAATACGGCTAAAGCCCTTCCCGCTTCAATAAACTGCCGGTCATCAGCGGTGAAATATTCGCCTTCAATATATTCTAAAAGCGTTATTTGATCGCCATTATATCCGGCAGTATATTTGCCTTTTAAAGTAAGATACGCCATTGGCAGAGGAACTCCTTGAAGACGAAGCGCCTGACTTACTTCCTGCGCCTTCTCAATGGCCTCAATAGCCCCTTTGCCGGAATACCAAAACGATTGCTTCAAAACAGCTCGCCAACCATTACGAAAAGTAATGCAATACACTCTGCTAGATGCGATTTCTTCTAAAAATCGCTCAATACGCACCGGTGAATGAAATTCCTCTTCATAATTCTCCGTAATAATTTGCAAGACTTCTTTTGCTTCTTTTTTGGCAAGAGCAATAAATCTTATCTTCTCCGTTTTCTCGGCCATAACATTTCTCCTCTGTTCCAATCATTGAATAACGCCTGATTGATAAATTTGACAAGCCAACGCTTCGTTGAATTATCGTATTCCAACGCTGTCAACGCGCAATAATCTTGTTGAATGCGCGCACGCCGTCCATACGGCACACCGAGAATGTATCCAATAATAACCCGGATGACGTTACCATGGATCACATAAAGAAGATTTTTTCCGGCATGCTCAATAAGATGCCGCTCTAATACCGGAATAACTCTCGCTTCAACATCAGAAAAATTTTCTCCTCCATCCGACCGGACATCAACACCACGGCTCCATTGTTCAATAATCTCCGGATAACGTTTCGCAAAATTATCAATTGACATACCCTCCGCATTCCCTTTTGAAAGTTCGTTAAGCTCAAAAATTTCTTCATAAGGAGTTGGATGATATTTTCTGATTGCCGCTGCCGTATGAACGGCGCGCAAAGCGGTGCTTGTAAAAATTCGGTCAAACATTAAATTTTTTAACGCCTTCGCAACATTCCGAGCCTGCTCTGCGCCTTTTTCCGTAAGGGGTATCAAAAGCCCTCTGCCCTGCACAATATTAAGCATATTTGCCTGACTTTGAGCATGTCTTAAAAGAAAAATATTTGTTCTCATAGCTGTCCACCTCCTGTAATGCGCTCGTTCATCATCATCTCGGCGATCTTAAAATCCAAAATATCATCTATGTTTATGGCGTCTTCCCGCTCCATTATAATTCCGATAACGCGCGATCCGATAGATGAGTGTTTTTCCAAGATGGTCTTGGAGCATATGACATTCACGCAAGAATTTTGCACAAAGACTTGCGGTAACATTTGTCGCGGGAGCTTCACCGCCTCTTTTAGGCTAAAAATTTCTCCCGATAAAAATGGGATGATTATGCTATTCTCTGTAAATTTCCACATCTTCAAAGGATGCGCCGATGATCTTGTCACAGTAATTAATGAATCAATCCCCGGATTAGCAAAGAATTTTTCAACACACAAATCAATGTGTTGCGCCGTTCGCAGAGGATTAGTCGGCTTAAGCTGGACTACCGTATTGGGATAATAATTCTCATGTTCCATGAACCACAGCAAGGCATGATTTAAAAGGCCGATGCTTTTAACATTGTCTAGAGCAAGTTTTTCCGGACGCATAAACGGAACTTCTGCTCCGTATGCTCGAGCGACCGCCGCGATCTCCTGATTTTCTGTGCTGACAATCACGCGATCAATGCGGCAAGCTGTCAGCGCCGCTTCAATCGTCCAGGCGATCAGCGGCTTTCCAGCCAAAATACGGATGTTTTTACCAGGCAATCCTTTTGAACCGCCGCGCGCCTGAATAACGCATAAGACGTTATTTTTAACTTTTTGCCCGCCCATATCAATTTTCTCCTTTCTTAAATATAAAGTTTTTAAGGTTTCTGCTAATTAAATTAAATTAAAATAGACAAATTGTCAAATTAAAAACACTCAGCAATTGCTGAGTGTTTTTATTTACTTTCTTACTTTTTTAAAGAAGAGAATAAATACTATAATCAACCGCCACAACCTTACGATTAGCGTATGATTTATGGCCGGCTGCCAAAACCAGCATTGTGTCTATGCCGCGTTCTAAACGGACAGGAGAATTCTCGATCTTTTCTGTTCCGTCTAATAGACGATTGATATGGACAACCTCTCGAAAAAATTCATCAATCCGTTTTTTTTTAATCACAATCTCTTCGCGGCCTTTTCCATAAGCCTGAAAAATAATCTGATCAGTGGTTTTGGTTGCATCATTATGCCATTCCGCAATGCCCCGTTCAAACCAAAGGCGCGCAACCTTGCTTTTTTGCTGAGCGACCACATCTTGCGCTACTCGTCCGACCATCCCGCTGTCTGTTTTTAATGTTAAAAAACAAAGGCGATCGTAATAAATTTTCTCATTGTGTATGTATTCAAATGTGCCGCTTACTTCGGTAACCTTGCCGCGCCCGCACTGATGAGCAAAATATTGCCAAAGATTTAACGCGTGGCAATGTTCTCCGCCTGCGCCCCCTCCGCGTTTCCAATAGCCAAGATATGTGTCTTCCGGGCCAGCAAGCCATGGATGCGCAAGAAAAATATTTTTCCAACTGCTTCTGATCTCCGCATCGATTGACACAAGTGAACCAAGATTTCTTTTATGGATAAATAAATTTAGTAGCTCTGTATTTTCTGCCAAAAGATGATTGAAGCCAACAATGATCGCGGTATCGCTATGATGCCTTGTTTCCCGCATAAATTCCGCAAGACCCTCAAGGGTCGGAGAACATAATGGCTTTTCAATTTGTAATACACGCGGGGCTTCCTGCTTCAACACATCAATAGCAATTGCCAGATGAGTATCCGGCGGGGTACCGATAAAAATTGCGTCAAATTTTCGTCGAGGCTGATCTTGAAGAGTAAAAAGTTTTATCTCTGAATCCCATGCTCCATAACGCGAAGAATAGATTTCTTCCTTCATGCGCTTCAGCGCCTGCGTATCCCTATCTACCACTGAAACATCCCAATTTTTTTGGCGACAAGCATAAGCTAAATGGTTGCCGATTGATCCGGCGCCATAAATTTTTACGCGAATCATATTCACCCTCCTTTCTTATCTTATCAAGATAAATTTATAAAAGATCCTTCTGCTAAAATAACACTCTTTAAGAAAAAAAACAACAACATCCATTTATCTGCAACTCCTAAAATTACTTTAACAGCTTTTGCTCGCAAGAGGCGTTAATTTGAGCAATCAAGAAATCACTAAATTAATCCTATATTATTTTTAATAATTTTTTTCAAATCATTTGCGGTAATCCAATCTGGATTAGTATGGCTCGTAAAACAAAATTTTGGCTTTAATTCTTTGCCTTTTTTAAGATATTTCTCATATCGTTTAACAGCGGTCCAATGCGGAAATTCCGGCAAAATCACAAAATACCTGCCCACTTCCACGGAATGCTTTGCTTCTTCCGCAGTTAACAAGATTTCATGGATTTTCTCGCCGGATCTTATGCCAATGGTTTTTCTTGGAGCATGCGGAACCAACGCATCAAACAAATCAACGAGCTTCATACTCGGAATCTTAGGAACGAATATCTCTCCGCTGACCATTTCATTCAAAGCGAATATCACCAATTCAATAGCACGATCATAATCAATCCAAAATCGAGTCATTTCATGATCAGTTATGTGCACTTCGCTGTTTTTATCGTTATTTAAAAGTGTTTCCACAATACTGCCCCGACTGCCAATAACGTTCCCATATCTGACTACGCTAAATTTAGTCGCTCTGTCTACGCCGGGGGCATACGCGCCGCCGGAAACAAACAACTTCTCCGCGCAAAGTTTTGTAGAGCCGTATAAATTAGCCGGGTAAGCCGCCTTATCGGTGGAAACTAAAAGAGCCTTTAAAACTTTTTGGTCAATCGCCGCATCAACAACATTTTGCGTTCCCAAAATATTGGTCTTAATCGCCTCCAACGGGTTATATTCCAAAGCCGGCACCTGCTTTAATGCGGCGGCGTGCACCACAATATCAACACCGTTAAAAGCGCGCTGCAATCTGGATAAATCCCGCACATCCCCCAAAAAAAATCTCAATTTCTTATCATAATTCAACAATCTTTGCCGCATTTGGTGCTGTTTAAATTCGTCTCTGCTGAATATAATGATTTTTTTGCAAGAGCCGAATTTTAAAAGCCATTCAACAAATTTCTGCCCAAATGAACCGGTGCCGCCCGTAATCAATATCGCTTTATCTTTGAGCAAATTAGAATTATTCATACGCAAGCATATATTCACTTATTTAACCGATATTTTCAAGCTCCTTAAGCAAAACATTTAACAGGTTCGCTGTATTCTCTTTTTGGCTGATTTTATTTAAAATCTGTTTGCGATATTTAAAATATCCGCGAAAACTTCCCCTGTCCAAAGCCACGAAATAATTAATAATCTCTTGTTTGGATGGAATAAATCCGTTTGCTATTTTTTGCAGCGCTTCGGAACACGATTTAACATTATCTATTTCTAAAATGCCCGGAGCGTGCTTATACCACGGATAGCCAAAAATTAAAGCGGGTTTTTGCCGCAAAATTGCTTCCCAGCCGGCCGTGCCGGTTATCGTGGCAACGGCTGCCGCATTATCAATCAAAGAATAAGTATCCGCCTGCATGGAAACAATTTTTGTATTTTTCAACTTTGACATTTTTTCATAGTATCCTTTGTAACGATAACTAAAATAACCAGCGCCTCTGATCCACCACTGCGTTGGATGTTCTTTTACATAAAGAAACCAGCCAACAGGCAAAGACGCGGATAAAATCTCTGCCGCAAGCAATTGATCGACAAATATGTCACCCAAAGGGCTGGTCGCGCACTCCGGCTGATAATGAAGGGGAAAATAAACATATTTCCTCTTAAGGTCAGGGCTTGATTGCGCTCTGATATACTCTTTTTTAAGATTGTGCCGAAATTTTTTAAATAAAAAATTGGCTGCTTTTTCAAAAAAAATACCGCTCCTGACAACATTTACCAACGCCATTATCTTTAATCTAAGCCAATTTTTTCCGGAACGCGCCTTTTGAAAATCCTTCATATATCCCGGAGTGGAATCCATGGCTTTATTCATCTGCATCTGATAATATTCCCGCAAATCATTGCTAATATCGGCTGGCGTAAATTGTTTTCCGCGATTGCGCCCAATCTCCCGAGCCACATATTCAGAGCCGATCTTATAATCATTCAAAACAAGCATTCTGTCATTAAGCCAAAATGGCTCAAAAAGTATCGTTTTTATATTAAGCTCGCGGGCAATGGAATAAATGACATATTCGTACGGCGCATGAGGAATGGAGCTAAAAATAATCGCTTCCGGCTTTAAATGCCGGATAACGCCGCACCAATACTTAAGCATGCCGTAATACAAATGCTTGCGCTCCTCAATTCCCATCAATTCAAAATGCTTATTCATCATAGTCATAACAACCGATTCGGCCTCTGAAAATCGCTTTACAAAATTTTTATCGGGAAATTCAAATTCAACGCCGTTAAAACCTGCAGCTGGTAAATTATCCGCGGCATCAAAAGAGTTATGAAAAACAGTTTCCGAAAACTTAGACTTGTCTATCGCTGAATCGTCGCTGACCACCCAATATTTAATTTCATAAGACCTGTTTTTCAGCATAAACGCCACATCTGCCACTTCCGGCAAAGAACCGCACCATCCTATTAAAAATAAACGCATAATTTCTAAATTCACCGGTTAAACGCTATGAAGACTTTTTTAAAAATTTTTCCATCTCTTTTAACAATAATTGCGCGATATTATTCATATTTTCTTGTCCGGTAAGCCCGGAAGCGCGAGCAGCGGTGGTCGCGATAAATCCATGGATAGTGGCCTCGTCAAAACTTTTCAAAAAATTAATAATTGATTGTTGATTTACGGTAAAACCGCCGGCAATTTTTTGCAATGCTCCCGCACAAGATAGCACGCCATCGGCTAAAAAAATACCCGGACAATCATGATACCACACGTGCCCGAATATAATGGCCGGCTTTGACCGCATGACTGCCTCCCATCCGGCCGAACCGGTTACCGCAGCCACGCAACGAGATTTGTTTATCAAAGCATAAGAACTTTCGTCCACCGGCACCAGTTCCACATTTTTTATATCAGCTATCCTTTGATAATATCCGCGGTATCTGAAACTTGAAAATCCATATCCCAAATCCATCCACTGCAGCGGATGTTCTTTAACATAAATTTTCCAGCCATCCGGCAATGAAGCCGATAAAATCTCCAATGCCAAAATTTGGTCCACAAACATATCTCCTTGCGGGCTTGTGGTGCGTTCCGGCTGTTTCTGAAGAGGCATATATACGAAATTTTTATCCAAATTCGGCCGAGATTGCGCGCCGATATATTCTTTTTTTAAATTATTTCTGAAAAAATAAGACAGCCAAACCGACAAGTTTTTAATAAAAGAAATATTTTGCTGCCGTAGCCTTCTGAAAACATAACGAGGAGCTTTCATTAATATCGTAAAATCTTTAACGCTCTTCCAAATTTTAGGTTCGCGTAACAGCCAATAGATAACCGAGTATTTCTTCTTTTGATCTGCTATGTAATCCGGCTGGGCATTGTAATCATTGCCCGTGCGCGGCTTATAATAATTCCGGATATCAGCGCTTAAATCGTCTAAAGTAAATTTTTTCTCTTTATTCGCCAAAATCCTTTCGCGCAAAACATCGCTGCCTTTGCGAAAATCGGAGTAAAATAAAAGCCGGCCCGGAATCCGCGTATCATCAAACATTATGGTCCGGATATCCAATATGCGCGCCAATTCATAAATAACATAATTATAAACAAAATGCGGCGTATTGGGGAAAATAATCAATTCCGGCTTATATTTTTTCAACACTCCAAACCAATACTGAACCATTTTGTAATAAATATGCCTGCGCTCATCCACGCATAAACCGCCAAATACCCTGTTCATCATAGTTAAAACTATGGACTCCGCTTGATACATCTTGCTGATTATATCTGCGCCGGGCGGCGCGAATTGACCAATATCAATACCCTTGGCGGGCCTTGCCAGCATTGCATCGTCATAAGAATGAAAAATGGTATTTTTAGGTTTAAATTTTTCTCCTTCCGGCACTCCCACCCAATAAACAAGCTCATGCGGAGATTCATTCAACTTTAAAATTAAATCTCCTAATTCCGGAAGCGACTTTCTGCCCGCCCAAATTAAAAACAAACGCATAAAATTACTGTCTCAAATTATACGCCTGATAAAAATAAGATTTTTTATCCCGCAATAATGTTTGGGGCGAACCCTCTTCAATAATTTTTCCATTCTCCAACACCAGCAATTTATCGGCGCGCAATACCGTGGATAATCTATGGGCAATCGCTAAAACCGTTATTTTGCCTTTCATGCTTTCAATGGCTTTCTGGATCAAAATTTCCGATTCATTGTCTAACGCGCTCGTTGCTTCGTCTAAGATTAAAATCTTCGGATGCCTTGCTAAAACACGCGCCAAAACGATTCTTTGCCGCTGTCCGCCGGACAACTGCATGCCGCGCTCTCCCACTACCGCGTTAAAACCATTCGGTTGTTCCTTAATAAAATCATATATGTGGGCTATCTTCGCGGCCTCCATCATATCCTTATCGCTAATCGCGGAATCATAAAATTTTATGTTATTGGCTATCGTGTCATTGATCAAAAAAATATCTTGGGACACATATCCTATATTTATCCTCCATTCCCGCGGACTTATGTCAATTGCGTTTACGCCATCAACCATAATCTCTCCCCGCTCCGGCTCCAAAAGCCGCAACAACAAATCCACCACCGTGGTTTTGCCCGCGCCGGAAGGCCCGATAAGCCCTAACATCTCACCTTTTTTTAAAACCAAATTAACTTCGGAAAGAGCTTCCCGATGCTCATTGTAAGCAAATCCCACATTTCGAAATTCCAACCCGCTGTTAAAAATAAATTTTTTATCGCCGCGCGAAACTTCTTTATTTTTTAAAGTTTCCTTCTGATAGCTTAAAATACTCAACAAATGCGGAATACTGGAACTAATCATATGCACTTCCGACTGCGCGAATTGAATATTGGCGAAAACTCTGTTCACCGCATAAACTATCACCGCAAAAGAAGCAAAATTGAATGCCGAGGTTTTATAAAAAAACGCGAATATTCCCATCACAAAAAAAAACGCCAATGGCTGGAGCGCGGCATTGGTAAAATTCTTTAAAGAATTTACCCGCACGCGCAAATTCTTCATTCGGTCAAAATATTCCAATCCCCGAAATAATACTCCGCTCTCCGCCAATAATGATTTTATGGATTTCATCCCGGTTACGCTCTCATTTACAAAATGCGCCAGCCGCTTATGCTGTTCAACCATTTCCGCCGACGCCGCCCTGTTTTTATAAAAAAGCGGCTTAAATATCAAAAAAACTGAACCACCCAAGGCAAGAGCGAGTATGGCGATGACAAAAGAAATATTTATCACCAAAAAACTGTAAACCATTAAATTAGCCGCAATCAAGATTATTGTGCTGATATGCTTCAATAACGCGGAACTGGCATTAATATCCGTAGTCAATATCTGATCCAAATATCCGACTTTTTGGCGCAATAAAAACGGCCATTTGCTCTCCAGCATCAATCTAAAAATATTAAGTCGAATATCTTTTTCGTAATCCGAAGTTATTTTAACGGTTATATACTGGGAAAAAAATAATAATGCCGCCTTGCTCATAAACAAAAATGCCATGAAAATCAGCAAATATTTTACCGTATAATGGAATCCCGTTAATTCAAAAAATTTCGCTATGGCGCGCGATATGGCATCCGAGGCTTTATCGCCAGACATAATGGAAAAAACGGGAATGATCGCGGTAATGCCGATACCCTCCAGAATGCCGCTAAAAAAACTCAAAACGGCCATCAAAACTATCTGCCACTTATATTGGCCGAAAGCTTCTTTTAATAAATAGAAAAATTTTAAAATTATATTATTTTGAAGAGCCATCAATATCTCCGATCAATTTGATTATATCTTTCTCCGTTAATTTTTTCGCATTTTCCGAAGAAAAATCCAAACTCGCCGATCTGGCCACCGCGCCAAAAGGATTGGCTTTTTTATAGTTTTGAATATTTTTTTTATGCGGCAAAATGTACATATCTTTATTTTCCAAAACATATTCCGCCTCGCAATCGGTCAATAATTTTTCATGCATTTTATCGCCGAAACGCGCGCCAATGAATTTAATTTTGATCTCTGACGGCTTCTTATTGTAAAGAGGCGCGTAATATTTTATGGCGGCGTTAACCAAATCCTCCAATCGCACGGCCGGCATTTTAAACACGAAGATTTCCTCTTCTTGGGCGAGCAAAGAAGCGTTTAAAACTAAATTAACCGCCTGGGAAATAGTCATGACAAAACGAGTCATTTCCGGCTCAGTGACGGTCACATAATCTTGCGTAGCGATTTGTTTTTTTAAAAGCGGCAAAATACTGCCGTTGCTGCCCATCACATTGCCGAATCTGACGCAGGCATAATGAGTCCGCCCTTCGCCGCGATAAGAATAACTGTTTAAAACCAGCTTCTCCGCCATTAATTTTGACGCGCCCAAAACTCCTTCGGGATTAACCGCTTTATCCGTGGAAATAACGATCACTTTTTCTATATTGAACGCTCGCGCGATATCTATTATATTTTGAGTTCCTAAAATATTGGTTGCCACCGCCTCAAAAGGATCGTTATCGCATATATCCACGTGTTTCATAGCCGCGGCATGAAAAACAATATCGATATTTTCCATAGCCAATTTTAATCTGTTCCGGTCTCTTATATCTCCGATAATAAAACGAACCGGCGGTTCATATTTTGAACCTAATTCTTGCCTCAATCTATGATGGCCGTATTCGCTTCTGGCAAAAACTCTTATCGTCTTTGGTTTAAAATTAATAAGCTGCCTGACGATCTCCGAACCAATGGAACCGGTTCCTCCAGTTACTAAAATCCTTTTATTTTTAAAGGCTTTGACAAATTTCTGCATATACCATCTATAAAACTTCTATCAACTTTTGGCAAATATATTTAATGTCAGATTTTCTTAAGCCGATATAAAAAGGCAAAGCCAAAGAATAACGGCTGACCCTCTCTGAAACCGGAAAATCTCCCGTTTTATATAAAAATCTCTTGCGATAAAAATCAAATAAATGAATGGACGGCAAATACGGCTTAGCGCTGATTCCTTTTTCAGCTAATTTTCTTATAACGGCATCACGATTGCTTTTTTTATTTGCTATGACTGCCACATAAACAAACCGAGTATGCATATTATATGAAGAGACGTGCGGAATTTGAATTAACTTGGGATAAAAGGATAAAATTTCATCATACCATCCGGCTATTTTTTTTCTTTGTTCAATCATCCAATCCAGCCGTTCCAGTTGCGCTAAACCTAAAGCGGCGCTCATCTCATTCATTCTATAATTATATCCCAAATACTTATGGTCCAGCCACTGCATATTTTTTGCTCTTCCTTGATTGCGAAGGCTGCAGCATAATTCATAAACTTTTTTATTATTAGTGACAATCATTCCGCCTTCGCCGGTGGTCATCTGTTTATTGGGATAAAAAGCAAAAACAGCCGATTCGCCGAAAGTCCCCACTTTTCTGCCTTTATAAGCGGCGCAAACAGATTCGCAGGCGTCTTCAATAATTTTTAATTTATATTTCTTGGCTATTTTAAAAATCGGCGACATATCCGCCGCCTGGCCAAAAATATGAACAACCAAAATCGCCTTGGTTTTTTTAGTGATTTTCTTTTCAATTTCAAACGGATTAAGGTTAAAAGTTGCCGGATCAATGTCCGTAAAAATCGGCTTGGCGCCGACATAAATAATGCAATTAGCCGAAGCAATAAAAGAAAAAGGGCTGGTGATAACCTCATCTCCTTCTTTTATGCCGGCCGCGATCATCGCCAAATGAAGCCCTGCCGTGCCGCTATTTACGGCGCAGGCGTATTTTACGCCTATTTTTTGAGCGAATTCTTTCTCAAATCTTTCTTGTTTGGGACCCATGCTTAAAACGCCGGAATCCAATACTTCTTGAATATATCTTTTTTCTTGGGCTGCAATATAAGGCCTGGCAACGGAATATTTTCTTATATTCATAAAACAATGATATAAAAACTCCGCCATTATCGCAATGGCGGAGTTGGTTCGGATGTTATAATCCTCTAACGACTTTTGCCGGCACTCCAAATGCCACCACATTATCCGGCAAATTTCTATTAACAAAACTGTGAGCCCCGACAATAGTATTTTTTCCTATTGTCACGCCGGGCATAATTATGGTATGGCTTCCTATTTTACAGCCTTTTTTCAGCATTATCGGGCCCTTTTTGCCGTCAATCGTTGAAACCGAAAAAACAGAACAATGTGATCCGATCTCAACCTCATCTTCAATAGTAACTCCGTATTCGGCATTAATGTAAGTAAAAACTCCGATGTCGGTCATCTTGCCTAATTTTAATCTGTTGACATGCCAAACCACCCACAACCATTTGGTCATCTTCCTTTCTGAAATATGCGGAGGCCGCCATTTTTTAAATCTTTTATTGTTGTTCGATTTTTTTAACACTTATCATCCTCCTCTGCCATCATTTAATTCTTGTCCATAAAAGATAACTTTCTGCTTGCCCAAGAAAATAATGCCTTCACAACCGCTTTCTCAAGCGCGTAATACTTAAAAAATTTCATCTTCCAACGCAAGCGCGCGGAAATTTCAAAAGGTAAAATCAAAAGCCGCTTCAATCCCGGAAAATTACGAGAAGTTGCATCACCCTTTTTGCCCCGAAATCTCAATCCGCAGATATAATAAAGATTCTGCGCCAAAGGAACAAGAGAATTGCTTAAAGTCATCTTACTCCATTCTTCAAAAGTTTTAGGCTCTTGCAACCCCATTTTCAACGCTTCTTGATAAAGGCGGGTGCCCGGATAAGGAGCATAGGCATCAAAATTGAATATTGATTTTGAATGAATTTTGTATATCCAATCTGCCAAGCGAACACTCTGGCGCACTTCCTCCAAAGATTCAGTGGGAATGCCAACCATAAAGTTATACCGGCCGCGAATATTAGTTTTGCCAAGCGCTTGAGCGCATTCACGAATATCCGCCACCCCGCGAGGAAAACCTTTATTGATTACCTCGTTGAGGATCCGATCAGAGCCGGATTCCACCCCCAAAAGAAGCTCTCGGCATCCGCTCTCGTCAAGTATTTTTGCGATTTTACGATTGACATCGCAACATCTAATGCTGGTACTCCAAGTCAAACCGAAACTGCGCACTGCCTCGGCTATTTCCTTAATCCTTTTTTCATTGAAACCTATTTCGTCGTCATTTACAAAGATATTACTGAATGTAAATGTTTCAACGAATATTTCTAATTCATCCTTAAACTTATCCGCCGGCATTGCCCGCCATCTTCTATGGTTAAAAAGCTGATTATAGCAAAAACTGCAATTAAAAGGACAACCGCGGCTTGCCGGAAACATTAATTCTCCTCTGTCAGCGGCTATCTTAAAATATCCTTGGCTTGTGTCAGTCATGGGAAACGGCCAATCCAAAGAATTCATAAATTTACGCGGGGAATTAGCTATAATTTGCGCGCTCTTTTTCCAATAAATGCCGGGAACCGCGCTAAAATCGCTTCCGCTTTTTAAGGCCTGAACCAGTTCAAGTATAGTTTGTTCACCTTCGCCTACAACCACGAAGTCAATAAAATCTTCCCGCATGCATTCTGCGGGCAGAATGGACGGATGAGCTCCTCCAAAAACCGTGTAAGTTTTAGGATTGAATTTTTTTACCGTTTCCATAATCCTGCGTGCGCCAATCAGCTGATAGCCGGTCATGGAAGAAACGCCCACGCACAAAGGATTTTGTTTCAATAAAAACAGCAACTTTTTAAAGTCATCAAATCGCTCATCAAAATATTCAACGTGAAAACCGCGCTTTTCCAGCATCGCTCCCGGATAAAAAATGGAAAGCGCCGGACCTTTAGTGGGGCTATCCTGCGTGGGAACCGGATAACAAAGAATACAATCAATCATCGCGCCCTCCTTTCATTTAATTAGTATGTTATAAAAGAGCAAATCGCTTTTACCTTCATTTATTACTACTCTTGCCGCATCAAGTCAAATAGAAATCTCTCTTATCAGCATAAAAGCCTCGGCTAATTCAAGGCTTGCTTCTGATCCGCGTTTTTTAGCCAAAACTTCCATAATCTCCAAAGAGCGAGGATTAGGATATAATTTAAGTTCGCTTTTATAAACCTTCATCGCATCAAGTTTTTTCTGGAACGTTTGGGATATGTCTTCATAAAAATTGGGAATAAATTGGTTTACGGCTCCGCCATACTCCGTCTCCGATAAAGTCTCGTAAGACAAAATTTTCATCGCGCGTCCTTCGGCAGGCCTCGCAGCCACCAAAGCGGATTCAAACACCAAACGATGATCTTTATGCAAATCTCCTTTACTCGGAATATACACAACGTCCGGCGCAATCTCATTTATTACGCCCGCTAAAGCGCCGTTTAATTCTTTTTGAGGCACGGTATCCAACTTCACGGTAGGAAAATCTAAAAAATAAACCTGTTTTACGCCTAAAATAGAACCGGCTTCTTTAACTTCTTTCGGACGATTTTCAATAAATTCTTCAGACCAATCCGGAGTATACGCTTTAGTTACGATACAAAGATACACCTCGTCTCCGCGCGCGCTATATTTTGCCATTGTTCCTCCGCATCCTAAAACTTCATCATCAGGATGCGGCGCTATAATTAATATCTTCATATTATTTATTATACAACATTTTTTAACGCATCTCCGCCACAATTAAATAAAAAATCTATAACAGATAAATTGGGAATGAATTTTCCCCACAATTGCTCATAAACAAAAGGTTGGAACTCCTGGTATTGAACTTTGATATTCTTTTGCAAAAATAACTCGCCATCCATATATGTTTTCGCTCCTTGCCCTGAAAGATAAGAATCAGCGCCTATTGCCAGACAAAGATTAATTAGTTTTTCATTTTTTCTTCCTTCAACATTAAGATCGGAAGATTTTACAAATTTCGTTTTTATGCCAAGCAAACCGGCAATATTTTTATTCATTTCAACGGTTAAATCGGATAAAAATTCCCAATCTTGAGAATAAATCTCTTTAAAACTATCTGAATATTTTTTAAAATACGGCGCTCGCGCGTAATTAATACTTATCGCTTTCCAGTGCTTTTCTCGCCAATTAACGCTGTTGTCAATTTTTATTTGATTGATCGGCGCGTCGCTTTTATATTGAACCGGCACAGTCAGCCACATTTCTCCCTGCGAAGTTTTTATCTTATTGCGGTTAAATAAATTATTTTTACTGTATTCCGCGTCATCCAAAAAAATATGGATATCGCTTCTGGCTATTTTATCAAAATAACCAAGCCAAGGAATATACGCGGGCTGATGGATGCTCGCGATCATTTTAATAAGTCAGGCGCTTATTTAATAATTTGTCGTTAATTTTTATTTTTTTAAAAATATTCGCCATTCTGGAGCCCGCTCGGCCATCGCCGTAAGGATTTTTGCATTTTTTCACGGCCATTCTGAAATTTTTATCAAACAAAGCTTTTTTTATGGCCCGCTTTATCAAATCTTTTTTATGCGGAACGAATATCTTATTAGCGGCATGCTCTCTAATGGATTCTCTTGTTCCGATATTCACAACCGGCAATTTAAATAATGGAGTATCTATAGTCCCGCTGGAAGAATTGCCTGCCATAACACGCGCATACTTCATAATGCTAAGATAATCTTTGCGCGGAAGACTTTTATATGCGCGCAAAAAATCATATTTTTCATATTCTTTTATGGCTTTAATTATATTTTTCCAGCCAGCATCGGCATTCGGGTATATCAGAATCGTATTTTCATTGATATCCCTCAGCGCCTGAAGAGTTTCTCTCATCTGCTGTCCCGCTTCATCTGCCTGAGACGGCGTCGGATGCTGGATAACAAGAATCAGCGGTTTTTTTAAATCAATATCGTATTTTTCTTCAATATATTTTTTTGAATAAAAATTCTGCGAAAAAATATCATCCAAAGCCGGTGAACCGATGATGTGAACCCGCCACTTTTCCTCTCCCATTTTTATAATCCTTTCAGCGCTTATTTTGGTCGCGGGAAAATGAATATGAGCAAATTTAGTAATAGCGTGCCTGACCATATCATCAATATGCGCCTTGCCATCTCCCTGATCTCCGCCGTGAATATGAGCCACCGGAATATTTAACGCCACTCCCGCCATCGCTCCCGCCAAAGGTTCTATTTTATCTCCTAAAACCAAAATAATATCAGGCATCACTTTTGCCAATATTTTAGCTGTTCCGCGAATGCACGCGCCAAAAGAAACAGCCATATCCAAATTAGTATCTCCGGACGCGATGCTTCGCACCTTGCCCGCTATTTTAAGCCCTGATTTTTCTATCTCCCGAATCGTATAACCGAATTCTTTCAACAAATGCGCGCCTGTTACCACCAAAGACAAATCAAACTGCTTGTTTAATTTCATAAGAGCGTTTTCCATTAATCCGTAATCCGCCCGAGTTCCCGTAATATAGCAAATTTTTCTTTTCTTTCTCATATTAAATCGCGCCAAACGATAAATTGGTCTTTTTTTAAATTCTTTTTTGTTTTTTTGCCTATAATCTTATTCCAAAACCTCGGCTCTGTGCCCTTACCCGGCCTTTTTATTGCCAGCATATTTTCCTTAATTTTAACGCCTTTTTTAATATTTCCGGCAGCCACTATGCTTTTTCTGGCCAGCAGCTTATGTTTTTTTTCAGAAGCCACGGGCTGTTTTACGTGACTGCCCATAATAATCTCAACATCTCGTATCGCTTTTACCATCGCGCGAAGTTCTTTCGGCTCCAAAGACGCCTTATGGTCCGGCCCGGACATTTTTCTGTCCAAAGTAAAATGTTTTTCTATTATTGAAGCGCCGAGAGTTGCTGCCATAATCGGAATCTGAATACCCAATGTGTGATCGGAATATCCGACCAAAACACCAAGCTCTTTCATCATGGTTTGCATAGCGCGAAGATTTACCTCAAAAGGAAAAGTGGGATAATTTGAAGTGGAATGCAATACAATAATTTTTTTATTCCCCGCTTTTTGAATTGCCGCAATCGCGCATGCCGCCTCTTTCATTGAAGCCATACCCGCGCCAATAATCATCGGCTTGTTAAATTTAGCCGCGTATTCCAACACGGGAAAATTATTGATGTCTCCTGAACCAAATTTAAAAGCCGGAACATTAAGCGACTTCAAAAAATCCACGCTTTCAAATCCTCCATGCGGAGTTGATAAAAAAATTATATTTTTTTCATGGCATCTTTTAATGATCGGTGCGTAAAAATCTTCTTTTAATTCCAGTTTTTTTAACATCTCCAACTGGCTTTCCTGTTTGCCGATGTTTTTTTTTTGATAACTCGCCATTTTACTTTCCGGCGTGGCCACCTGTTCAGCTTTGAAAGTCTGAAATTTAATCGCGTCCGCTCCGGCCTTTGCCGCCGCGTCAACAAGTTTTAAAGCGATTTGCAAAGAACCATTGTGGTTAACCCCCGCTTCGGCAATTATAAAAACAGGATAATCTTTGCCGATTCGTTTCTTTCCTATAATAATCATGTCTTTAACGCGCTTCATTGTTTTAATTCTAATTGATAAAGAGTTTGTAAATTTTTTACATCTTCTTCAAAAGAATACGGATATTTCGTCCGGCCGCGCACGGCGTCCAAAAACGCCTTAATTTCATCAATATACATCTCTTCGGGAGCAAGATATCCGGTTTCGGGATTTCCTTTCGGCACCTTAATTGTTTCGGAAGATTTTGATTCGCCGTTATAAAGCTTAATTATTGAATCCATACAATCCCATTCCAAAACGCCTTTATCCCCCAAAATCCGCAATGTGACAAACGGTTTTCTGGAAATGGCGTCAATAATAATATTGCCGAAAATATTATTTTTATATTTTACGCTGCTCATGATTAAATCATCGGCCTCCATATCCAAATCTGAAACTTTTGTTATATAACCAAAAATCCCGTCAATTTCAGAATTTACAAGCCAATTCAGCCAAATAAGGTCATACGGCAAAATCTCGCGGCAAGCGCCTGTTTCTTTTTTGGCAAAATATACTTTGCGGTAATCCTCCCACGGATGCCAGTCCGGAAGATATTGGCCGTTGTGATGCTGAAAAGCAAGAATGCGTCCAATTCTATTTTCAGCCAACAGTTTTTTTATCATCCGGACAGGCAAAAAATAACGAAATGTGCACGAAGGCGCCGCAACTATATCGGTGTCCGTGTTTTTAAAAATTTCTTTATAACCGTCATCGCTTGTCGCAACTTCCGTAAAAAAATGTTTTTTGTTTTGCAAGGCAAACCTGATGTAATCTCCGTGCTGATTCGGCGGAGTAGAAATAATTACCGCGTCAAAATCGCTCACGGAAATTTCATTCAAATCTTCAATGGTTTTTATGCCGTATTTTTCTTCCGCCTCCTTTCGCCGTTCACCGGAAAAATCAAAACCAATGATATTTTTTTCTCCATTGGCGATTAAATTGCGAATCCGGCGCTTCCCCATTGAACCAAGCCCTATTTGTAAAAATGTTAATGGATTTTTTATCATATTCGCGCCAATTTTTTTAAATATTCCACGTTAAACATATCCGCAATCGCTTGATTAAGGTTAGTAAAAAATTTACTTCTTTTCATTTGCCGAAAAAAGAAATCCAACTCCCTCTCATACATATCATTGCGATCAATCTTAATTTTCTCCTTAAAAAATCCTTTTTTAAGCAAAATAGTTATGGCGTCATCCGCGGAATTCCAGCGTAAAGTGCCTTTTGCGCCGCCTATTTCGCAAATTCGCCCTCCCGGAACAGTCAAGTAATCCTGATGAACGGAAACAACAACGCCTTTATTTTTTGAAATCATGACGGTTTCCGCCAAATCTTCAGAATTGATATTAAGCTTTGATATTTTTCCGGCAAACGCGGATTTTGGCATTAAAATATCATTTAAAATCCAGGCCGGATAATTAATATCATGGACCAAATCCAGCATCACCCCTCCTCCTTCTTCCTTTTTGGCAGAATAAGATCCGCGATAATCTCTTTTTCTCCACGCCCGCAGATCTCCTCCCGCAAAAATCCGCATATAATAAATCTTGCCCAGTTTTTTACTTTGAATAATTTTCTTGATTCGCAAAAGCGGTTTATAAAATTGTAAACAATATCCGACCCAAAGACTGATTTTTCTATGCCTTAACAATGTTTCCACGCGCCTTAATTCTTTCGTGTCGTGAGAAAGCGGCTTTTCAACAAAAATCGCCCTTGGCTCCAAACTAATGCATTTTTTAATGGTTGGTATATGTTTATGCGTTTCATTAGCGATAAAAATAACGTCAAAAGGGCCGTTATTCAAAAATTTCCTCCAATTTTTAACTATGTTTGGCAAAAAAACATCTTTTCTTTTAGTCAGCACAGTGATGTCCTTGGAATATTTCTGTAAATTTTTATAATGCCGCTGGCCGATGGAGCCGAAACCGATTAAGCCGATTTTCATAAAAATTTTTATTTATCGCTTGGATTTTGGTTTAATTTGTTTAATGCGCCGAACAATGTTTTGCCGATTTTTATATAATACTTCCGCAATCGCCCAATCTTCCGGAGTATCAATGTCCACGGAACGCCATTTAGGATAAATCATCGCTTTTGTTTTTTTGGTAATATCATTTTTTTCCCTTAGAAGGGCGTCGGTTTTTGTAAGAAAAACTCCGTTATTTAAATAATATCCCGCGCGCCATTCTTGCGTGTTGGTTGTTTGCCTTTCTTTTTTTGAGCCGTTCACTAAAGCCAAATTCTGATCGCTATCCAAATAATATATCCGCGGCGACCCTGAATAAACTGTTACGACAGAATCCGCGCGAGTCTGTCTGATTAATTTCCAGCAATCCTCAATATCCGCTTTATCCCTAAGAGGAGCGACGAGCGGTAAATTCAAAACATAATCAGGCATATAATTTTCCTCTTTCATTAATCTTTTAATCAGATATAAAACGCTGTCTATGCCCTGCGCCTTATCCGTCGCCAAATACCGAGGACGCAAAAACGGGATTTCCGCTCCATATTTTTCGGCAATTTTCTTAATCTTTGGCGAATCAGTATCAACAACAACTCTATCCACAAAAACACAAGAAAGCGCCTGTTCAATGGTATAAGCGATCAACGGCTTGCCTAAAAAATTTTTAATATTTTTATTCGGAACCCTTTTAGACCCTGAACGGGCCTGGATAATAGCAAGCACTTTTAATCCGCTAATAATGTTTTTCTTTTGGTTTATCCGCCTCTTCATCAGGTAAAACTATACCACATTATTAAATATATAAAAAGGCTGCCCGTAGGAGCAGCCTTGATGCTTATTTATTTTTTTGTACCGCACTTATCCGTTCTCTTAGTATGCGGCTCTTTCTTGATAGGCTCTTTTTGGATAAAATCCCTAAAATACCCCGGAGCCCAAGTCGGCGCAAACTTATTATAATCAGCCAGTGTATATGGCTGATTATAAATCTTAAAATTATTCTCTTTCACTTTTTGCGAACCGATTTTTTTCAGCCGCTCCAAATTACGCGGCGAAATTAAATCAAACTTCTGATGGCTGCTTGGTATCTCAAGCGGAATGGCGGCGCTGCAATCTTTGCAATACCTTTTGACTTGATCTTGAAAATCTTCGGGATTTTTTTTCCACCAACCTTTTTCTATAGGCCAGCCCCCGGGACCGTTAAAGAGCATATCTGCGGCCGCCGCCACTTCGCAAAAAAAGCATCCCTTTGGAGTAATGGACGGCGACCATCTTTTTTGAATCCAGCAATCATCGATCAACCGCCACATCAATTCTTTATCTGCGATAATCTCATCCGCCGAAATAAGCAAAGGCTGATGAAAACCTTCATCTTCTTGCGAGTGGTCGTTATAAAGAATATTTTCAGCAGGAAAAGTGGCGGTGATTATATCTTTATATTCTTTCCATTTATACCCGGAAGTCCAAAGCTGCCTTCTTTTTTCATCGGGAAAATATTTTTGATAGAGCCCGCATATTTCCGAAAATTGCGGATGCAGCGTCGGCTCTCCGCCCATCAAACCGACGCTTCCCGGGAATCCTTCAAGCGACTGCAATGCCCTCTCAACTGTTTCTAAATCCATAATAAAAGGATTCTTATGATGCCCGACGAATCTGGTGCAATTTGCGCATCGCAACCAACATCTGTTGGTTATTTCTATCTGGATCAACTTTGCTTTATACAATGATCTCATTTCATTTATCCTCCTTGCTGATTAATTATGAACTTTATAACCCAAACTTTCTGCTTCTCTGTAAGCTTCCAAGCCTACCGTATTTTCTCCCGGCCTTGGATAAATAAAAGCTAAAACCTCCTCCAAGAAACCCATCCGAACTCCGGCCTTAAAAATTCTTACAGAAAGATCAGCGTCATTCACGCGATTCCAATTTTTCCGCCAGCAATCTATGTTATATCTCATAAACCTAAGGTAAGATCGGTAAAACCAAGTCTGCGTGCAGCCAATCTTTGGGCCATGAGCTTCCGCAAATTTCTTCTTGCCCCTATAATACGGGCCGTCAGCCGGCTCGCCGTCCACAACTTTTCTTTGGCCGCGCCTTTCTTCCTCATGCAACGCCGACACAAACTCATATTGTCCCTCCTGGGCAAACCCTAAAAGAGACTCTAAATGATTTTTAGTCCAAACATCGTCGTCATCAATGCGGGCGATCCATTTTCCCCGCACCAATTCCAACGCTTGATTTGCCGCTTTAACAGGACCCGCAAGCCATCTGCCTTCGGCGGTTAACGGATAACCGCTGCTTTTTTGAGGAAGATTATAAAATCTGATCCTCTTATCCGCAATACCCGCAACCAGCTCACCGGTATTATCCGTGCAACAATCACCTACGATTATAAATTCAAAATTTTCGTAAGTTTGGCTTAACACGGACTTTACCGCTCTCTCCATAAAAAGCCGGCCTCTGTTATAAGTCGGACAATAAACACTGATTAGAGGCCTGTCCTTTTGCCGATATTCTTTTTCATAAAGAAGTCTTGCATTGCTTAACATTAATGGTTCTACGATTGCGTAATAAGCGGCTCTTGCGCCGCTGATTATCACGTCCTGCGCTGTTTTTTTCATTGTGTATCTCTCCTTGTATCAAATTTTCAAAGTTCTCTAAAAAATCCTATTTTAACTCTTAAAACAATATACTTAATATTAATAAATTACAAGACGCGCAAAAACATCATATTTTATCTCTCTAAAATACCGAATAAAAAGCCGCCGGTTTAAATCCGGCGGTTTCAACGCTTCGCGTCATATTTTTTCCGAGCGGCAGGTTCGCCTCAAATTCTTAGGCCCCCAGATTATTATTTTTTCGTAAAACACAAAGCCGGTCAGTTCGGAGTATTGGTCAATTACCGCGCCAAATAAATCACAATTTTCTAGAACATAAATTTTATTCACCGAAACCGGCAAACGATAATCCTCAAGATAACCAGAGAAATTAGCGTCTCTCCACCTTTCATAATCAAACTCTTCTTTTGCAACTATCTCCAACGCGATATCCGCTCTTGTTAATCTGCTGGCCGCCTTACTCGGAATAACCCGATGCAATCGATCACGACTCAACACCGCCTCCAGACCAACATAATCCCGATCGGAAAGCATGCTCTTTCCCTCTTGGCGGATAATCTCCTCAATGTCGTCCAATATTTGCGGGTCTTCAAACAAACAATAACCGGAAAATCCGTGGTCCAGCTTAAAAAATATTCCTCGGCCATTAAGCAAGTCATCCCACAAGCTGTTATTATTGGTTATCCGGCTAATTAGCTCATCTTGGTTGTCAAATAATTCTTTTTCGGAATACAACCGATACTCATTGAGCAGAGCGTTTAGGCGAGGATAACGAAAGTAATTACTTTGGATAATTTTAAAAACTTTTGTAAATTTTACGCCCCGAGACAGCAAATAAAAAATCGTATCGGCAAATGCTCCCAGACCCACTAAAAGCATTGAGATAAAACCGAAATTTCTTATCGCCGCATAATCATTCGCGCTAAAACTGTTGTTTTGCCAAGCTATCTCTTCCGTTTCAATAACGCGCGTCAGATGGCCCGGAATAAATTCATATTCGCCATAACGGCCATTAAGCGGCCTAAATTTGGTTTTATAACCGTATCTTTTGCGATCTTGTTCGGCAATGGCCGTACCGGCCAACATTTTCAATATGTAAATTCCGGGCACCGCGATACCCAACGATAAAACCTTGTCAATAGTTTCCAGAAATGATTTTAACGTTTCGCCGGGCAATCCAAAAATCATATCCACGTGGATCGGCCGGCGGCTCTTTTTGGAAAGAGCCACCAATTCTTCAATAATTTCAACCGGGATATTCACTCTTTTGGTATTGGCCAGCACGTCTTCCGTTAAAGTTTGCAAAGCAAAATACAGATAACCCATCATCTCCGCCATATTGGCGATAATAGCGATAGAAGTTTTGGTTTTTCGCTTATTTGACGCTCCGCTGTTAATCCGCGGGAATCCGGTCTTTCGGAATAAATCCAACATAAAGGCGCTGATATTCATCATAAACTGTCTGTTCATTTTTAACCCCGAGAGGTAAGAATGAATTTATACCTCCGCCGCAAAAAGTGCACTGATAAGGACAACCCCGCACAGTCTCAAACGTCGGCAAAAATCCATCTTGCAAAAATTTGTCAAAATACCCCATCAAATATGGCGAAGGAAAGGAGTTAATATCAATACTTTGCCCCTCAACTTTTCCTCTGGCAACCGGCCCGTTCCCGCCCAAACGGATGGCGTTGCCGTTAATACTCTCCGCAAAAATCATCTCAAATTGCCGGCCGCTTTGAAAAACCCTTTTTAAGATATTGCCAAACGACCTCTCTCCCTGATCCAATACCACTATATCCAGCTCCGGACAGATTGCTAAAAGCTCCTTATAACGATCAGAGTTTCTGGCGACATTCGGTCCGCCAACCACCGTAATCATCCGATGGCTGATAATTTTACAAGCCTTTATTATCGCGAGCGTAAGATTGGCGTTCCACATAAAAAAAGAACAGCCTAAAATATCCGGAGGTTGCCGCATAATTGCCGCCATCAATTCGTTAGGATTTTTAAACAGAAAAATATCTATCGCTTTGCCATAAATATTCCGGCAGTAACTGGTAATAGACCCTATGCCTAACGGCACAGAATAACGATTACCGAGGCGAAAATGATCCAAATCAGCCAGAAAAATTATCAACCTTTTATCAGAGGCCATCTTTTATATCCTTTCTTTTTAAAAGTTCAGAAAATACTCAATTTCGTCTAATGATAAGTTATCAAAACATACAAAGAAGTCAACATAAATGCGGCATAAATTCTGTTCTTTAAGAAAACTGTGCTTAAAAAATAATTTTTAATCTATTTTTAATTTTTTGGCAATTAAATCAACAAATGGAATTAGTTTTTGTTTATTTTCATTAGAGCGGCTCCCTCCCTCTAAACTCCACAACTGAACAAAATCAATTGCCGCGCTCTCTTTATATATCGCCATCAAAAAAGCAATTAATTCATCATTATCATAAGAAGAATTTTCAAGCTGGCTCTTAATCAAAGATGGCAAATCTTGAATATTATGGCAAATTTTAACCATAGACAGTTTATCAAAAAAGATATTGCCGAACATAATGACGGGCTTTTTCATTAGAGCCGCTTCCAAACTGGCAGTGCCAACAATATTAATAACAAGTTTGCTTTTTTTGATAAGTTCAAAACTGGAAACCGCGGGATCAATCAGTTTAACATTAGGATTTTTTTTGAGCTCTTTATAATACGAACGCGTGCGAAGACCCAGCATTTTAGAATGATCTTTAACATATAACTTATAATGAACAGGCAACGAACGAGCAATCTGCTTAATCAGCCATTTTTGATCCGTATAGAAAGGCGCCACTAGAGTCGGAAGAGATTCAGGTTCAAGATGAAGAGCAAAATATGCGTAATCTTCGCCGTCTTTTTCCTTGTCATACAAATCTCCGTAACCAACCAACACCCTGATTTTCCTGACTAATTTATCCCACGCCTCCCACCACGGCTTTTTAGTGGTAAAATCATCTCTATCCCCGGCCTTATTTATGAAATAGTCATAATGTGTTTTTAAAAACCAACGAATTGTTTGGCCAATCCTAAAAGGCGACAAAAAACGAAAATGATAAATAAGACTCGCATAATCTTCCAAAAAATAAGAAGCGGCTTTGGACTTCTCTACATAATATGTCGGTTTATTTTGAAAACTTATTAAAAAATTCTTAGCCATTTTTTTATACTGCTGATTTTCCAAACTATCCATGTTCTGGCGCATCTTTATAAATAATTCATTCAAGTCGCTATAATTATCATATCGCTCGCTAAGAATGTAAAAATTATCTATCCTTACAGAACAGATAAAAAGAGTTTTGATATTTCTCTTTTTCGCTGCCTCGTATAGCAATAATGTGCCCAGATCGGTAATTGCCGAAAAAAGTATAAAATTAGGCTTTTCTTTATCAAAAAATTCAATGACTGTTCTTGCGATCACCTGAAAAATCTTAAGCATATCTTCATGAGAATATTTTGGAGTATCCGAAGGATAGGCACGAAGAAATAAATTAGAAATTAGCACTCTGTCCAGCACTATATACGGCCACAGACTGGGCAAACCAAATTCATGCTCAAGTGATTTGATATAATCTAAATCAATCTTTTCATTCTTGTATTTTGCGAAAACATCTTCTGCCAGAAATAGCTGATTATATTGAATATCCTTTTGTGATTTTAAAAAATTAAATCCCGAACGCATCGCCACGTACGCGCAAAAATTATTCAATCCATGCCTTTCTTTTAACAGTATGGCGATTGTGTGCCCGATATAAGTAAACCTCCTGCCCAGAAAAAAGGCCAATTTTATTTTATTGGAAGTATTTTTTTTAATTTCGTTTTTCATTTAAAAATAGACAAATTTATGGCAATAATTTAATCTTAAAATAAGATGGCAATAGTTTCAATTATTAGAAAAATCTATAGAAAATTTATACGCTCGCCGTGGTTAGATAAATTAATTTATAAAATATTAGATACAATTACAAATATTTACGCGTATTCCAGGCATTATTCATTTCCCAAGAACTATATCAGGCGATGGAAACTGGATATGCTTTGGGAATTATACGAGCCGGAGACTGCCGCTTTGTTTAAAAAAATAATCAAGCCCGGAATGGTAATCGTGGACATCGGAGCGCATGTCGGATATTTTACGCGCATATTCTCTCGGTTAGCCGGAAAAAACGGCGTGGTTTACGCGTTTGAAGCGGACCCGGAAAATTTTGAATTATTGCAAAAAAACACGAAACATCTCAAAAATATAAAAATCTGCCGGCTGGCAATATCCGATCATGCCGGAGAAATTGATTTTTATCACTGCGAAGAGAAGGCCGGCTGCCACAGCACGCTTCCCGACCAACCTTTGAATTTTAAAATGAGAAAAATAAGCGTCCCAGCCGACACTTTGGACAATATAATCGCGCGCGAAAAAATAAACCGGATCAATATCATAAAAATGGATATTGAAGGAGGAGAACCTAAAGCCATTGCCGGCATGCAGAATTTACTGAATAAAAATCAAAATATAAAAATGGTGCTTGAGTTTGCTCCGGCTTGGATAAAAAAAACCTTAAATCCGCTTGATTTTCTGAAAAAAATTTCGGCGTACGGTTTTGAAATCTTCGCCGTTCTGCCTGATGCAATGGAAAAAATTAAATCCGACAATGACAGCGATTACGAAAAATTTATTCCTGAATCGCGCGACGGAACCGCGTATAACCAATTTGTTAATTTATACTGCGAAAAAGAAATATGAAAAACGGTTTAGCGGCGCTTGCTCTTCTGAAACACGCCGATAAAAACCGAGCTCCACGCGAGACTCATCGGCAAATGCTCCAGCGCTTCCAGACATCCCGATATTTTATTAAAAAGCCGGGGCGGAAGCATTTTATTTAAATTAGGATCCATCAAATGCGGATGCACGCCGTAATATGCGCGATGTTTAAATCCGCACTTTAAAGCGGTCTTCTTTAATTCATCCGGCATATTTTGTCTGGGCTCGACATCTAAAGTTGAAATATAGGGAGCGTATTTTTCCGCTGGAGAAAGCATTGATTTTTTGTCAAAAGACATCTTCTCCGGCAAACCAGCGGCTATTTTTTTAAAATTTTTAACAAATCTTTCCGCGTCTTTAGCGGACACTTTATCGTAGAGCGCGCCGATTTCTCTTATAAGTTTTATAGCTCCTTTGTTTTTAACCTCTTTTTCCGTTCGTTTGCCGATGCTTACCATATTAAATAAACGATTCCGGCAAGAAATTAAAAAATAGCCGCCCGATTTCAGCAGGCTATTCGCGGCATTAAAAATAATTTTATCATTCGGCAAATAGCCGATAATGCCCATAGCGGCAACCGCGTCAAATTGCCCGCCCAAATCAAGTTTATTTCCTATTTCTCCCCGCAAAAATTTGATATTATTCTGAATTTTCTTTGGCAATTCCTTTCGCCTGCTTTCCGCGATATCCAGCATTTTTTGAGACTGATCAATGCCGGTCACTATGTGTCCGTCGCTCGCCAAACGACAAGCTAAATCTCCCCCGCCGCAGGCAAGATCAATAATCTTTAGCTTCTTTTTATTCAAAGAAGAAATAAACCGCGAAACTATCCTTACGCGATGAAAAGCCGTGGGATAATTGTATCCGTCGTCGCCATAGCCGTTTAATATCCATTGTTCAGCGTTATCTTCAAAATATTTTTTAACTCCACTCATATCCAAAATGTTTATATATTTTTTTAACTCTCGCAATCAGCTCTTCCGGCAAAACAGGGACTTCTGCGCGGATATTTTTATAATTTTTCACCTCGCGCAAAATCGGTCCGGTCATTGATGACGGCTTTACATTTAAAAACGCGGCCGCCTTTTCCGTTGTCTTTCCGGGATTTGCCACAAGATCTTCAAATTTTACAGTCATGCATCGCTTTTTATTATCCGATTTTTTCAATGATTCAATCATATTTTCCATAAGCGAGCACCAATATAAAAGTCCTCTCTCATATTCAGAGGATGCGATAAATCGTTCTGCGTCTTTTAATTTTATCCAACAGGGCAGATAAAACGGATAACTTCGGCGTATCGTCTCGTAATAAATTCGCGCGTGCGGAGGCCGGGTAAGTTGTTTGTCAGAAAGCCATTCTTTGCCGCTTAAAAGATGCGCCACGTCCGTTCCTTTTCTAACCACGTGAATAATTTTGGCGTCCGGCACAGCATCAAATATAGCCGGTAAATTAAAAAGCAGAGATTCCGGCATAATCAAAAGAAAGACAGATTTATTTTTTTTTACGAAATTAAGAACATCCGCGCGAGTTTTAAGATTTATCAGCCTTGATAAAATTTCTTTCTCCGGCTTTTTTGTCCAAATAGCGCTTAAATCTCCGGGCCGAAAATTAGCTTGGCGCAAAAGCACCGTATGAACCATCAATTCATGCAAATAAGCGTTAAACATTTCTGCTCCTATTTTTCTCTTGATAACGCCCATTTTTATCATGGTGGGCAATAAATTAAGAGTCCACGGCTCTTCTGCGTGTTCCACATTTTTATAAGTGGCAAGCAAATTGCCTAAAGTGGTTTTTCCAGACCGACAAACGCCGGTGATAATCGCCGTCTTAAAATTAAGATAAAATTTACCGGAAGGGAAAGACACCCGAAATTTATTGCTTCTTCGTAAATTCATATGGTTAAAATAACACGAACATTATCAATTGAAAATGTCCGTGGTTAAAACACTGTTTTAACCACGGACATTTTGCACTTCTGACAACCTAAGGAATTCGTTAGGTGATAATCCATTCAGGCAACAGTGCTCTAAATTATTGTATTCATTATTCCACATTTTAATTTTTCTTTCCAACTCTTTTAAATTTCTGAATTTATTTCTTTCGTAGAATTTTTCCTGGTCTTCGCGGTGGCTCCGTTCTACGGTTCCGTTCTGCGCCGGCTTGCCCGGATCGATCAAGTAGTGTTTTGATGCCGCGTTTGCGGCACTCCTCATCCAGAGCATGCAGCGACTTTACCAGAAGGTCGCTTCTTTTATTGGTTCCGGTGTAGTAATTCGTAAACGTAGCATGATTGTCTGTTTTGATGGCTTGAATCGTAAATGGCGCTCGACCGATCACCGTTTCAAGAAACAAAACACTATGGAGGTTTATCTGCTCGTCATATATTTCCAGGTGTCGCCATCTGGATGCCCGATCCACCGCCGTATATTGAAAATATTGCTGTCCGGCGATCATTCCGGGTACATATTTCACATCGATTTCGACCAGTTCTCCGGATTTAAGTTCAGCTTTGAAATATTTGTATTTGGTTCTTTTCACCCGGTACTTCCGCACGAGCCCCTCTTTTTTCAAGATTTTTCCGATTGTGCGCGTATCAATCTTAATTCCTTCTTTCTCGAGCTGCCAATGAATCTCCCGGGCGCATTTCTTGGTTTCGGTTCGGATGGCGAGGATCTTCTCTTTGAGCCAGATCAGGGTTTCGGTTCGATAACGCTTCGGTTCTGTTGACTTCGGTTCCAGGGCCTTCTCGCCGCCTTCGCGATATGCAACAACCCATCGTTCGAGGCTTCGTTTACCATACGGACACACTTTTGCCGCATCAACTAACCTTATCTCTTTTTGAATGAGGGGCAGTACCCATCGTAAACGCTCTTCTTTAATTGTTTTTGACATAGATATAGCCATTTCTCCATGTTAGGAGAAAACCGCCATATGTGTGTGCAGATTACCTGTTGCTCTTGACAAACTAATCCATATTTATATAATGTCAATTAGAAAAACTGTAAAAGAAAGGAGGTAAAAAAGAATGATTTTTGACATTATTTTAGAATTAACGATTTTTGTCGTGCTGATTTATATCGTTTATCAGCTTTTTAAAAAAGAAGATAGCGATATCAAAAAAATCAGAAAAAAATTTGATAAAGTAGAAAAAGAGAAAAGAAAAAGTGAAATTTTGCGGGATGCCATATCGCTATTAAAAAACATTAGGAAAAAATATGGCGGTAAAACCTCTCAAAATTTAGAAGAAAATCTTGATGAAAATTTAAAAAAACAGGGCATTTTTCAGAAAAAGGAGGAAAAATAATGATGACGAAAAAACAGATATTAAGTATAGGATTTTTTGCTGTTGTAGTTTTGTGTGGGATTTTAACGAAATCAATTGTTGAAACCAACTTCGCGGGATATTATAAGATCAGACAGATGCCGGTGACCGGCACACTTGATATTTTTTATAACCCGGGAATGTTTGGGCAATATGGCGGAAAAATCACAGAGTATAAAAAAGAGGGAACATATTCGTTCATAATTCCCGTTGATCAGGATATGCAGCCAGTGGAAATGACGACTGCTGATGGCAAAAAAATAACTATTCAGCAGTCTGTTATTAATCCTTCCGATGAAGAACTACTAGGTTCAACTAACAGTCAGGCGCTTCCGGTTCGTTACAATGACGGAGGCACTGGCCATATTTACGGGAAAATTCGTTTTAGAATGCCTGCTGATAGTGGAAATGATTTAAAAATTCATAACGCTTTTCGCAGCTATGACCATACTGTTGAATCATTAATCAAAGTAACTGCTCAAAATGTTATGAATTTGACTGCCTCGCTTATGTCAAGCGAGGAAAGTTATACCACGGCAAAAGAAAAATTCCAACGTTGGGCCGAAGATCAGATGATAAATGGCCCTTATAAAACCAAATTAGTTACGTTAAAAGTTTCCGGAGAATCCGGCAGAACAGAAGAAGTCCAAAGAGCCACTATTATGTATAAAGATGAAGATCAAAACGAACCTATGCATGGTAAAAGTCCATTTAAAGAATATGGGGTTATGGTAACCCAATGTCAGATTGTTAACTGGACATATGAGCCAAAAACACTTGAACAAATTCAGAGAAAAAGAGAAGCGCTGATGGCTATAGTTCAAGCTAAAGCCGAGGCTGAAAAAGCGGAACAAATAAAGATTACGGCAGAAGCTCAAGGACAAGCAAACGTAATGACGGCGAAATATGGCAAGGAAGTTGAAAAAGTTCAGGCGGTTGTTGACGCTCAAAAAATAAAAGAAGTGGCGGTAATAAACGCCACACAGCTTGTAGAAGTAGCTCAACAAGTAAAATTAGAAGCTGAACAGAAGAAACTGGCAGCGACTGAATATAAAATGGAGCAGATCCTTCGGGGAGAAGGCGATGCAAAACGCAAACAGATGGTACTTCAAGCTGATGGAGCTCTTGAACAAAAGCTTACAACTTATGAGAACATCATGAGCAAAGCTTTTGAAGAGCTTTCAAAACAGAAATGGGTGCCAGAAGTTCAAATAAACAATGCTAATGCTGGCGCCAAAGGAAATGAAGCCAACATTCTTATAGATCTATTTACTGCCAAGGTTCTCAAAGACCTTGGCCTTGATATGACGATTGTTAAAAAAACATCGTCATCAAAATAATAAATAAAAGGGGTTGAGTTATTCAGATTTAAAAACTCAACCCCTCTTTTTATTTATTTTAGGTATTTTTTTCACACCGCAACGAATTATGTTAAAATTCGGTATGTATTTCGTTCATCTTCACACTCATTTCCACTATTTCCTTCTTGACGAAATATTGTCACCGCGCATTTTTTATGCTATGAATTATTTAAAATTAAGGACTTTAAAAATCAAAAAACGAAAGGAGAAAAAATGCTGAAAATCGCAATGGGCGACCTTAAACACAAAACCGCCGGCATACATTCAAGTTTTATGCCGCTTGGCATAAGCTACATCGCTTCATATATGCTGGCTAATGTGCCTGATCATAATGATATTGAACTTCATTTTTATGTTGATGCTAACGCCATCTTAAAAGATATAAAGGCATGGCATCCGGATATAATCGCGCTCTCCAATTACTGCTGGAACGCGGAACTGTCTCATTTAGTTTTCGGCTATGCGAAAAAAATTAATCCGAATATCTTTTGCATTGCCGGCGGACCGGAATTCCCGCGCGAAAACAAAGAATGCGAAGATTATCTTTCAAGCAGAAAAAATATTGATTTCTATGCCTATCAAGAGGGTGAAATCGCTTTTACGGAATTAATCCGAAAAATCATCGCAAGAGAAAAACTTCCCGACTTAAAAAACCGCGCGCAAAAAGGCATAATGTCAATTAGCGCGGCCGGCAATTTAATTGTCGGTGGACCGATTCCGCGCATAATGGACCTGGATCAAATACCATCCCCTTATTTAAGCGGCATGATGGATAAATGGTTTGACGGACATTATGCTCCTTCTTTGCTGACCGCCAAAGGATGCCCGTTTACCTGCGCCTTTTGCAAGGCATCGCAGGCTTGGTATTCTCCTATCGCAAAATTCAGCATAGAAAGAATAAAAACGGAGCTTAACTATATTGCGCGAAAAATGCAGCCATATTCCAATACGCTGTTAGCGATATACGATTCCAATTTCGGAATACTCCCTCGGGACGAAGAAATAGCAAAGCATATTCGCGATTTACAAAACATGTTTGGCTGGCCTAACGCTTTTGATGTCACAACCAGCAAAACCAACCATAACAGAGTGCTTCGCATATCCTCCATTCTGCAAAACAAGATGCCGATCGGAGGATCCTTACAATCAACCAATCCGGAAACATTAGAAATCATTAAAAGACAAAATATTTCACTGGAAAAATATCTGGCATTCGGACGCCGCATTCAAGAACTCGGCCTGCCATTCGGCTCCGAACTTATTGTGCCAATGCCAAAAGAAACAAAATCTTCTTTTTTTGAAGGAATCAAAACATTTTTAAACGCAAAAGTGGACCATATCGTGCCCTATACCACGATGATGCTGAAAGGAACTCCGCTTGCCTCCCAAGAATCCAGAAAAGCTTACGCGATGAAAACAAAATACCGCCTCATCCCAAGGCAATTTGGCGCTTACGCGGGGCAAAAGTGCTTTGAAACCGAAGAAGTCTGCATTGAAACGAATACTTTGTCTTTTGAGGAATATTTGGAATGCCGCGGTTTCGGACTGATTTCAGCCTTATTATCCCACGACCAATTTGACATCATCCATCGCCACCTCAAAGAATTGGAAATCAACACCTATGACTATTTGATCCGTTTTTGGAAAATAGCCAAATCAGGCGATACTGAACTGTCTGCGGCCTATTATGAATACATCCGGGAAACTAAAGAAGAACTTTGGGATTCCAAAAAAGAACTTTATGAGTATTTTTCAAAATCGGAAAATTATGAAAAATTGCTTTCCGGAAAACTGGGGGACAATCTTATAAGAAAGCATAAAACGAAAATTATTCTTGAAAGATGCGCGGAAACTTTTGAGCTGGCGTATGATGTTATCGCAAAAGTTGGCGCGCATAAAATCACCGCGGAAGTAAAAAACTCCCTTGACTCTGCTAAAAAATGGGCAATGGTTGGCCGGGATATAAACGCCGTTGTGCGGAACGAACCAACCAAAAACAACCTAAGTCTGGCTTATGATGTAAGCGCCTGGTACAAAAACAAAGGCGTAAAACCATTAACATCTTACGCCGGATTTGTATGTTATGAAGTCGTTTATAACAAGCAAAAAGTGGCTGAAATTATTAAAAACGGTAAAAATCTGTACGGCGATGATCTTTTTTTTGTCGTCAGCAAGATATTCACCGATTATGATGCTAAAGGGTTTAGTCCGTTTTGGGCTGAATTTAAACCAATTTAATCTAAATAAATTAAAATATAAAAAAAACCCCATAATAAATATTTATTATGGGGTTTTTAAATTCACGAGCTCTTTCATTTTTTCAAATAATCTTCTTATATTCATCTCATAATTCATTTCGTCATCCGATATGCGCCTATAACAATTACGCGAAAGTGTTGCTCTTAAATCATAATCACCGGCGAGCTTTTCTATCTTCTCCGCCAAATCATAAGGATCGCCGTTCTTTACATAAATCGCGCTGTCTTTCGCGACCCATTCAAGCCCTCCTCCGCCGGGCAATATTGAAGGAATCCCAAAAGCCATAGCATATTGCAAAGAAATTGATGTCCCTTCCGGCCTCCATCCAACCTGAATAAATATATCGGCATTCTTATAATAGCTAAAAAGTTGTTTTCTGGAGACCCAGCCGGGAAAAGTGACGTATTTTTCAAGATTTAAATCAAACGCCATCTTATGAATTATTTTCTCTTCCGGACCGGAACCGCCCAAAATCAACCTGAAATTATCTTTATTTTTCACTTTTGAAAATCCGTCTAAAAGCAAATCAAATCCTTTACCCGAAACCATTCTGCTGGAATAAAAAATGATAAAAGAGCCTTGGCGCTTATTTCTCTTAATATATGAATCTTTTTCTGTCCCGCCCTCTGTCATAATTTGCCGAAAATCAGTCGGATCGCCCAACACAATGTTGCAAAGCCGTCCTCGTATGCCAAAATCTTCGTACATTTTTTTGAGCGGCGGGCTGACTATCGCAAAAATATCAATGCCGTTAGCTATCGGCACGCCAATATATTTTTCAACATAAAAACGGATTTTTTGTTTTAACCTGACAAAAAAACTTTTCTTTCTGGGAAAAAGCGTGGGAGCAATATCGGGCAAACAGGTCATAAACTGATTAAACAACAAAACGATCGGAATCTTACCGCCAATCCTCCGATAAAATCCCGCCCCATATAAAAAGAGGTGGTCAACATGAAAAAAATCCGCCTGATCTTCATATTTTTTTAAAAGCTCAAAAACGCCCCTCTGAATGCCCAGCATACGGCCTGACGAAATCCGTTCTTCAACGACCTTATATGGCAGAATTTGGTTAATATCATTGAAATGCGAAAAGGCAGTGATCACCACGACCTCATTTCCCAGCTTCATTAAAGTTCTGGCAATAATATCAATCTCCTCAACCGAACCTCCCGCTCCAGTAAAATTTAATTTAGAGGTAATAAAAACAATTTTCATAAAATAAATATAATGCTTCTAAGCCGTATAATCAACTGCATTGCAAGCCAAATTAAAAAAATTGCGCAAACAAAAAAACAGCCGCTTTACGGCTGTTTAAGAATCAGGTTAGTATCCTAATTTTTTCGCATATTGCAACATTTTTTCCTTGGGTCTTTTTTTAATTGGTTTTGCCGGAATGCCGGCGTATATTGTCCATGGTTCAGTATCTTTAATCACCAATGAACATGCCCCGATAACTGAACCTTCTCTTAGCGTTACACCCGGCATTATAACCGCATTCGCCCCCACATTTACAAAATTTTCAAAAATCACCGGCTTGATTTTTAATTTAGTTAACTCCTCCGGTATGCCGGGAGCGGTGATTAGTCCTTCTCCAGTAAAGGTATCTGAAGCGCAGATAATTCTGCTGCCAACCGCTATATTAGTGAAGCTACCCATCTTGAAAAATCCTTTAGCGCCGCCAATAATGCTTACATAAGGACCTATGTGTAAATAACTGCCAATATCCGCTTGCGCAGTAAGATAAAATCCCGTATCAATCGCTGCATGATTTCCTATGGATACCAATTGAGGTCTGCGAATTTCCACATTAACGCTAATAAATACGTCTTCGCCCACAAATTTCAACAAAGACTTGTCGTATTGCGGTGAATTTAATTTATTATGATTTGTGCTCACAATATACCCTCCCTTAACATTAATCATAAAAGAACATAATTTATAATAAACAACAATTAAAATAATTACAATAACAAGTTTGTCATATACCAACGAAAATGCTATCTTAAAAATTATTTAAAGACAAATTCATAATGTCATTACTGAAACCAAAAATAATCAAACGTATATGAAAAACAAAAAAATTCCCTGGTGGATGCCTCAAATCGGCAATCAAGAACGTAAATTAATTAAAAAAGTGCTTGATACAAATTTTATCAATGAAGGCCCTCTGACTTATAAATTTGAACAAAAAGTAGCTCAATTATTAAACGTATCTTATGCGGTAGCCACTACGAGCGGGACAACCGCCCTCTTCTTGGTGCTAAAAGGTTTAAATATAGGACATGGAGACGAAGTGATCGTCCCGGACTTTACTTTCATTGCGACCGCGAATGCCGTTCATCTGACAGGCGCTAAACCAATACTTGTTGATATTGATCCCGAAACTGCGAATATCAACAGCAAGAGCGCGCAACATGCCATCACTCCGAGAACCAAAGCGATTATTCCCGTGCACATGACCGGAAGAGCCGCTAACATGAAATCAATGCTTGCGATTGCAAAAAAATATAATATATATGTCGTAGAGGATGCGGCAGAAAGTTTTATGTCACAATATAATGGCCGCTATTTAGGCGCCATTGGCGATGCGGGTTGCTTTTCTTTTTCACCAAATAAAACGATCACAACAGGCCAAGGAGGGATGATAGTAACTAATAATAAAACTTTATATCAACGCATCAAAGAACTAAAAAATCAAGGCCGGCCATTCGGAGGAGCGCAAGATGATCGCCGGCATAATATTATCGGATACAACTTTAAATTTACAGATATTCAGGCGGCCTTGGGACTCGGACAACTCTGTTATCTTAATAAAAGGATCCAGCGCATGAAAAAAATCTATAGATTATATGCGGATAATTTAAAAAATGTAAAAAGAGTAACAATGTATAAAACAGGCGTCAATCGGGGTGAAATACCCCAGTGGACGGATGCTATCGTAGAAAACAGAGATGCCTTAAATGAATTTCTTAAAGCAAAAAATGTTTTTTGCAGGCCATACTCGCAGCCGCTCCATACTCAACCTCCTTATCGTTTGCCGGATAGCCAATTTCCCAACAGTACAAAATTGTGCTCAAAATCTATATGGCTGCCTTCAGCATTTACTTTATCTAATAAAGATATTTTAACTGTTTCTAAATATATACGGGAGTTTTATGCCGAAAGATAAAATGTTTATATTAGCATTTTATCTTCTTTAAACGGGCCGTTCTTCAACTCAAATATTTCCGCGTTTTGCATAACGCGGACGCCATAGCCTCCCCGCAATATAATCAAGGCTTCGCCCGCTTTAACATAAATATATTTAAAGATTTTTTTATCCGGCGCATAAAAATCCACCCTGATCTTTCCTTTTTTTACCACTAAACATTCTTGCAGCGTTTTAGTCATTCTTTTTTTGAAGGCATGCGTATGCGGCTTAATCAAATACCCTTTTTTGTATTTTAAAGTAAGTAATTGTAAAGATTCCATTTCTCCAGTTATAGGAACAGAACCTTGAGAAAAATTCTTTAAACAAATTCCAAATAAAATATTTTTATAAAAAATTTTATCTAATCCGGCACTATTTGCAATCATGCAATATGAAATCTATGCTTGTTTCCAATCGGACTTTTTAATCGCGCCTCACGATTTGCATAATCAAAATCTTCTTTTGCCATTATCCGCGCCAACTCGCTGAAAGTCACTTTTGGCTGCCACCCTAAAATCTGGCGCGCCTTAGCAGAATCACCCAGCAATAAATCAACTTCATTCGGCCTAAAATGCTCTTGGTCTATTTCAATAATAATTTTGCCGGTTTTCTTATCAACACCCTTTTCTTTTAATCCGCTGCCTGTCCATTCAATATTCATTTCTAAATGTTTAGCCACCTCCTCCACAAATTCCCTTACAGTGTGATTTTCGCCAGTCGCGATCACAAAATCATCCGGTTTGTCATGCTGCAAAATCCTCCATATTGCTTCCACATAATCTTTAGAATGGCCCCAATCGCGCTTCGCATCCATATTGCCCAATTTAAGAATCGGCTGTAAACCAAGCTTTACCCTAGAAAGCCCTAAAGTAATTTTTCGCGTTACGAAATTAAATCCTCGGCGCGGAGATTCATGATTAAAAAGTATGCCGTTGGAAGCAAATATGCCGTAACCCTCGCGAAAAATTTTCGTAATATAAAAAGCAAAAACCTTAGACAGGCCGTATGGCGACTGGGGATTAAATTGCGTCTTTTCATTCTGCGGGGTGGCTAAAACTTTTCCGAACATCTCGGACGAACTTGCTTGATAATATTTAGCAGGCAAACCCAGCGTGCGAATTGTCTCTAAAATACGGAGTGGTCCCAACGCGTTGATATTTACCGTATACTCCGGCTTATCGTAACTTACTCTGACATGGCTCTGAGCGGCAAGATTATAAATTTCATCCGGCTGAACCTTATGCAAAATGCGCGTCAAATTAGAAGCGTCTGACAAATCGCCGTACATAATAAACAGATTGGAATGCAAAATATGATCAATACGCTGGGTATTTGACATACTCGCTCGCCTCTGAATACCGTAAACTTCGTATCCTTTTTCCAGCAAAAATTCCGCCAAATACGATCCGTCCTGGCCAGTGATACCCGTAATAAGCGCTTTTTTTACCATATATTCTAATCCTTAAAAGCTTTAATTTAAGATTTTATTTATCATAGTGTATTTTTATTTAAAATTCAAGTTAAATGGATAATGTCCGCAGACATTGCCGATTAACAAACATTGACAAAGTAAGCGTTAAAAAATTAACATTATAAATATAGTAAAAATCAATATCAATATTAATTACTTTACGCTATGAAAAAACAAACTGCTTTAATCGGCGCAATAAAAAAGTGCCAAATATGCTCTGACAACAAACTGGAAAATATTCTTTCTCTTGGCCATCAAGCGCTTGTTTCTTCTTACCTTAGCAAAGAAGAACTTCAAAAATCGGAAATGACCTATCCGCTTAATTTTTGCCGTTGCGCAAAATGCGGCTTACTGCAACTTGATTACATTGTTGAACCTCAAACCGCCTTCCATAAAGCTTATCCTTATCAGACAGGAATGACCAATATGCTTATAAAAAATTTCTGCTCTTTGGCGGAATTATTAATCAAAAATTATAAATTAAAAAGCGATGATCTTATTGTTGATATAGGTTCAAATGACGGAACTCTTCTAAAAGGATTTAAAAAAAATGGCATGCGGGTACTGGGGGTTGAACCTACTAATGTTGCAAAAATCGCTATAAAAAACGGTATCCCTACGATTCAAAAATTCTTTAACAAAGAGGTGGCAAAAAACATAGTCATAAAAAAAGGAAAGGCAAAAATTATTACTATGACAAACGCCTTTGCCCATGTTAACGAGCTCTTTGATCTGCTTCAAGGCGTTAAGCATCTTTTAAGCAACAAAGGTGTTTTTGTTTCCGAATCTCAATACCTTCTAAATACTATTGAAAAAGGCGCTTTTGATTGTATTTATCACGAACATCTTCGCTTTTATTCCTTAAAACCTCTGGCATATCTATTTTCACGGGCTGGCTTTACTTTGATAGACGCTGAAATAATACCGGCAGCCGGAGGATCAATCCGGGCATATGCCATGAAAGGAAAACGAACGCCCGGCAAGCGCGTAGTTGAATTAATTACGGCTGAGAAAAAAGCAGGGCTATATGATATCAAAAGATTAAAAAAATTCTCAGAACAAGCAAAAACTGCAAAATATGATCTCTTATCTTTACTAATTAATTGTAAGAAAAAAGGCCGGATCGCGGCTATCGGTTCTTCCGCACGATCAAATATACTGATGGGGTTTGCAAAAATAAATAAAGATATACTGGATTATATCTGTGAAAAAAAAGGGTCGCCAAAAATCGGCCTTTTTACTCCGGGAACGCATATACCGGTAATTGAGGAAAAGCAACTTTTTGAAGACCAACCCGAATATGCGCTTATCCTTGCTTGGCATATCGGAGAAGAACTCACGCAAAAATTAAGAACGCAAGGCTATAAAGGTAAATTTATTATTCCTCTGCCTAAACCAAGAATCGTATAATAAAAAAAGTTTGACTAAAATCATTTAAATATTAATTAAAAGAGTATATAAAAACATTTTTCATCTTAAAAATTTCATGGACGTCACGCAAGGAAGAAGACATTAATTCATCCAGCGGGCCAAGAGAAAGAATGTAATCAATCTTATATCTTTCAAGCTCTGCTCTAAAATCTTTTTTCATAAACGCTTTGTAATTTTCCGAAAATTGTTTGGATTGTTCCGCCAAAAGCGAATCTGAAAAATCAGGGAAATCTTTTACGCCATAAAGTCCCTTCCAATTGGAAAAAAGATAGCCATTTTCTTGCCCTTTATGCTCCGCCATATACCGGTCTATTTCCTCGCCCGTTATCCCGTTCAAACGCAAAATCACCATATAATTAAATTGCGGGCGATCGCTCGGCATAAGAGTATAAATCCATGAGGAAGCATAAACATTGCAATGAGTAAAGGCGGGAATAAGACCTTCTATTTTAGACGCCTCTCTTCCATTTTGCCTGACTAACACAACGCAATCCTTTTTCCGGCTATTGAGCCAATTAAAAATCTCTACGTAAGACTGCCTTGCCGCATATTCATAAAAAAACTTTTGATAAACATACGCTTGAGTATATATACCGATTGCCAAAGAAAAAAATACTATAATAAAAATTCCAGCTCTCCATAAATATGCCGACTCTTTCTTTAAAATATTATAAAAAAGGGTTATCAGAACAATCATCGCCAGAGGTATGGTGTACTGCGGAAAATGATACGGCCAGACCGTGCGTCCCGTGACAATCTGCTGACTATAGACCCACAAAGACCCCAAAATAAACGCTAAGCAAAATATATGCCAATTTTTAAACTGAAAAACCATGTTGGATTTTTTGCATTTCCAACTTTCAAAAAATAACATAAGAATATACACGGCCAAAACCGCCAGCATAATTTTATTTAAAAGCGGATAATGCGTATAAAACATTCCGCTTCTTAAAAGAGATTCTTCATACCACGGACTTTGGCTGGACCGCCACATCAAATACCAATAAGGCGCGGAAAATACGAAGGCCGACAAAAGAACAAATATCAAATTTTTTGCCGCCTTATATTCTTTCCTCAAAAAATAAATAAGAATGAGCATTGCCGTAACCGACAAAGCAATACCCCAGCTGAAAAAATAACTGCCTATCATTAAAGCTAAAAAAATAGACGCGCCGAATATATTTATCGCCCGCCGTCCTGATTGTTCAATTATTTTCCAAATCAAAATCAGAAAAGAAAACAAAAAAATCGCTCCTAAAATCGGATTGACCGGACGCGCCCACATTAAAAAATTAGAACCGATAAAATCTCCTCCGGATAAAAACTTAAAAATTCCGCGAAAATCCGCAAGATCATACCCTAAAGTTACAAAAAGCGCCCCCGCGACGGCATTGATTTTATTTGAAAAAATTTCCGCATCGCCAGTCAGCTTCCGCATTAAAAAATAAACCAAAAGAAATAGAATGAACGGCAAAATAAATCGGCTCGCCATCAAAACATTGGCCGGCGATACGCCGAAAAGCAGAGCGGGCAAGGCATAGAAAAATTCCCCCACCGGCGGCGCTGTCGGAAGCTGATCTTTGTACTCATAAAACCCATGGGAAGCCACCAAGAAATGCCCGTCTAAAATTTCCTGAATCCTCGCCAAATAATAATCTTCGTTGGCGGTCCGCATGATCGGGATGCCCTGATAATCGCCGCCTAAAGATAAAACAAAAAATAAATTCGGCGCCAGATAAATAAAACCGACTAATACTGCAAAAAAAATGGCTAAATAATGATTTTTAAAATAATCTTTAATTTTCATTTATTTTGTTTTATTTTTCACATATCTTAAAAAACTCTCGTAATCCCTAATGTAATCGTTTTTTTTATAATAATCGCCGGCAAGCACCAAAATAACGCAATCGCGCGAAAATTTTTTCATAACGCGCCAAAGTTTTGCTCCCAAAAACACGCCCGATGACGGATCATTCATTAAAATTCTTTGCTTTTTGTATCCGTCATCCAAATGCAATTCAAAAGAACCGTTAATGCAAAAAAGCGCCTGCTGTAATTTTTTATGGGCGTGCCTGCCGCGAATGGTTTTCGGATCAAACATATGATTAATAAAATAAAATTTCTTGATCGCAAAGGGAATGTTTTTCTTAATCTCACCAACGCCCAAATCGCCATGCGGGTAATTGCTAAAAATCGGCAACTTGATAAAATTCGCGTTTTTCACCTTAATTTTTGCCATTATATTAATTTTTGGTTAAAACAAAAACCTGGTAATCGCAAATTCCCATTCTTATCGGATAAGTATCGGCAATATTAAAATATTCAGCCAAAAGACGGCGATAGCCGCCGGAAGGGCGGATATATTTTCCTAAATCCAGCATAGCAATTAATTTAGACAATAATGTTTCGTTCAAAATATTTTCCATAATAAGCGCTCGGCCTTCCGGCCGCAACACCCTATTTATTTCTCGCGTTATTTTCAACACCGTGTCATCATCTAAATGATGCAAAACTCCGTTGACGAAAATAATATCAAAAAAGCTGGCGGGAAAATCCAGTGTTTGCGCATCCCCCGCCAAAAAAGTTCTATCGCTATATTTATGGCGCGCATATTCAATATATTTTTCTGAAATATCCATTCCGATATAATCCGGACCAAAAAACGGAGAAAACGCGCCAGTGCCGCAGCCCAAATCAAGCACTTTTTTAGAAATTCTATCAGGAAGCTCATTTAAAATAACCTGTTTTTCGCCACGATGATTGTTCTCCAAAAGCTTTCTTAAAAAATCAAGGATAGCGGGCTTAGCAGTTAAATTTTGAATAAAACTCATAATGCAATAACGCTTTATTTGAATTTACCGAGTAAAACCAACTCCCACCAAAGCTTAATTAACATGATAAGCGTGCTGGTAATCCTGGAAACTTTAAAAAACTGCGATTGTCCGTATACGCGCTTGTAATGATGAACAGGAACATTGGCTAATCTTGCTCCGGCGTTCTGTAATCTTTTTGACAACTCCATGCAAGCGCTTCCTCCATCGCTCGTTAATCTAATTTCATCAATTTTTGACTTTCTAATAAGACGAAAATCGCAATCCACATCGCGAACTTTCAGAAAAAAAACGATTTTAATGACCCATTGATATATTTTTCCGATTATAATTCTGTTTAGCGGATCTCGGCGTTTAATTTTATATCCATTTACCACATCTATTTCCTCCTTCAAGGCATTAACTAACAAAGACAGTTCTCCAACGTCGTATTGAGCGTCGCCGTCCGTATAAAATACCCATTCTTTGCCGGCGGCTGCAAATCCGCTTTTTAACGCCTCGCCATATCCGCGATTTTTTTCATGAAATACGACTTTAAGTTTCGGAATGGCATTTTGCAAAGACAAAAGCAATTCACGAGCACCATCAGCGCTGCCATCGTCAACAACGATTATTTCATAATCTTCTATTCCAAGATCCTTAACGGTTTTAATGGATTTTTCTATCAATCCTTGAATAGTGCCCTTATCATTATAACAAGGAAAAAATATAGATAAGCTGTTGATTTTCATATTTTTTTGCCCAAACAAACTATGGCGACTCCGTTAGGAAAAGAAAACATTGATATCCACCAAGCTTCCAGTCTTAAAATAGTCAACAATAACCAATTTATAATTCTTGGCATCTCCACAAAGTCCGATTGTTCGGACTCGCCCATAAATTTCCGCCTAAAATAAACAACGGGAAATAAAAAGAAATTCGCGAAAGTAAAATATTTCATTTCAAGTCCTGTTTTTTTGAATAATTCCAATACGTCATTTTTTTCATAACGCCTGCGGGTGAATTCGGCGCGGTCATGACTGCCAAATAAATACATGTGCGCAGGCAAAAAAATCAACAAGTATCCGCCCGGCCTTAAAACCCTTTTCAATTCTTTTAAAGCCGCTTCTTCGTTTTTTACTTCCCGATGGTATAAAACATCCATGCAAACGACTAAATCAAAGCTGTTTTCCGGATAAGGAATGTTCTCAACGCCTCCTTTTTCAATATTTAATCCCCGCTCACGGCATATCCTTATGGCCTCATTGTTTATATCTAAGCATTTAACATCGCCTCTTTGCTTTAATAATTTGCTGATATAACCTGTCCCGCATCCCACATCTAAAATTGATCCGCCGGCGTTAAATCTATTCAAAACCTTGTTCATTATTTCGGCCCGACCTAAACACATCCAATGCTTTTCATCCTGATCGGCTATATTTTGATATTCGTCGTGTCTCATATACAAAAGTTAACATAAGATAAAAATCTGATTTTTAATCATATCGTTCCTCTTTTTAAAAATAAGTCAAACCAGAGTACGGCAAGGCGATAAAACGCTTTTGCAATGCGTTTCGGCGTAAAAAACTGGGACGGTCCGCATGTGCGGCTATAGTGGGAAATCCCGACTTCAACTAAACGAAAGTTCGCTCTTTGAATTTTTTTAATAAGCTCTATGGTAATGGTTCCGCTGTCGCTTTTTAACTCAACAGAATCAAGAACTTTACGGCGAATAAGACGAAAATCGCAATCAGGGTCTTTAATCGGAAGCCAAAAAAACCATTTCGCAACCTGCTGATAAATATAACCGATGACAATACGGCGCAAAGGATCAATCTTTTTTACTTTATAACTATTAACCATATCAACATTGTCGTCAAGTTTTTCCACCAAAAGATACAGTTCATTAATATCGTATTGTCCATCGCCGTCGGTGTAAAAAACAATGTCTTTAGCCGCGAACCGAAAGCCGTCTCTCAAAGCCGCGCCGTGTCCTTTGGGACTTTCGTGAAAGACGAGTTTTAGCTCTGGAATGTTCTTCGCGAGTCCCATAAAAAGTTCACGGCTTCCGTCAGATGATCCATCGTCAACAACTATAATTTCAAAATCGTCCGTCAAAGATTGAGCTATTTTTTTTGCTTCTAATATAACGCTCGCGGCCGTTCCTTTATCGTTGAAACAAGTTAAAAGAATGGAAAGCGATTTTACCTTGGCGCAAAGCAAATTGCGGCTGCGTATAAAATTCCCCGCTTCCAATAAACTGTCTATTGTTCCGATATCAAACCATTTTTTCTCAAGCAGCACCGATTTAAGCTTTCCCTCTTCAATATATTTATTATTAATATATGTTATCTCATACTCGCCTCTGTCCGACTTGGGCTGTCCAACCATTTTTTTAAAAACAGAATTATCGTAAATATAAATTCCAACAACCGCGAGATTAGTCGGAGGGTTTTTCGGCTTTTCGATAATTTCGGTAATCGCGCCAGTCGAAGCGACAGTCGCTATGCCAAAACGCCACGGATCGTTAACTTCTTTCAGAAAAACCGTGGCTCCATCCTTAAAATTTTTTATATGCTCGCTTATGTCTTCTTCTATAACATTATCCCCGAGATAAAGAATGCAGTCGTCCTTACCCACATAATCCTTGGCAATATGCAGGCCTTCGGCTATGCCGCCCGGAGTTTTTTGTATGCCGTAATTTATCTTAACGGGTTTTGCCGTTTTTTTGAAAATAAAATTTTCACCCGAACCTAAAATTTTTATAAAATTATCTACGTGTTCTGGAGACGTCACGATCATAATCTGCTCAATACCGGCTAAAGCCAGTTTTTCAACCGCATAATAAATAACCGGCTTATTGTATACCGGCAAAAGGTGCTTATTAGTAATATGAGTAAAGGGATGCAGTCGCGTCCCCTTACCTCCGGCAAGAATAACTCCTTTCATAACGCTGAAATTATACGCTAAGATGAGTATTTATGCCACTGCTTTTCTTGATTATATTATTGACCCATAATTTATTTTCCTCATACCACTTTATCGTTTCTACGATTTGGCTGTCCAAGGAATACCGCGGCTTCCAGCCAAGACGCTTTAATCTTGATGAATCTACGGAATATCTTCGGTCGTGCCCGGGTCTGTCTTTGACAAAAGTTATCAAAGTTTTTGGTTTTTGTAAAATTTTAAGAATTTTATCGGCTATTTCTATATTGGAACATTCCTCATCTCTGGAGATGGCATAAATATCTCCGGCTTGCGCCCGATAAAGAATCGTTAAAATTGCCGTAGTGTGGTCATCAACGTAAATCCAATCGCGGACATTTTTTCCGTCTCCGTACAACGGCAGCGGCTTATCGCGCATCGCGCGCAAAACAAAAAATGGAATGAGTTTTTCCGGAAACTGCCTTGGCCCGAAATTATTGACGGAATGCGAAACTATGACAGGCAATCCGTGTGTCTTTACATACGCCCTGATCAAAGCATCACCCGCGGCTTTGGACGCGGCATACGGAGAATTCGGTCTGATCGCGGAATCTTCATTAAATTTGGCTTTTGATTTAAGCGGCAAATCACCCCAAACTTCGTCGGTAGAAATATGCACCATCTTACTAACGCCGACTGATGACTGCAATGCCTTTATAAGAGAGTGGACTCCTAAAATATTCGTGCGAATAAAATCATCGGCCGCGGAATGAACCGACCTGTCAACATGCGTTTCAGCCGCAAAATTAATCACAAAATCAGCATCGCGCATTAATTTTTTTACCAACGCGACATCGCAAATATCACCCCTGATAAACTTATATCCCGTCCTTTTGATGCCTGATAAATTGTCTTTATTTCCCGCGTAGGTCAACAAATCAAGATTTATAATCTTCGCTTCGTTAAAATTTCGCGCAACATAATGAATAAAATTGGATCCCATAAAACCACATCCGCCGCACACTAAAAAAGTTTTATTTTTGAAAAATTTTTTAAATTCTTTTTCCATAAACGATGGTAAAAATTAAGGATATTTTTTAAAAACAAAAATTTTATAACCGAAAAAATTTCCAAGAAACGCCATGGGAATCAAAATAGCAAACGCCACATTCGCCCAAATTTTAGGATCAATGCCGGAAGGCGCGCCGATCGTATTTATAAAAATATGCATTATGACAACCTCCAGCAATGCCGTGAATCCGGTAACGGAAAAAAATTTTACATATTCCATTTCCGCGCCGTCTCTGTGATTGGCGCCAAATGTCCAAAACTTATTCCAAAAAAAACTATGGGTCACGGTCACGACAAAAGCGATAAAAATAAAAAAATCCACCATTAAACCCGTTGCTCTGCCGGTCATCCATATAAAAAAATTAAAAATACCCGCCGTCATAACAGTATTTAGAATGCCGATAACGCCATATTTGCCTATTTGGAAAACAATCGGCCATTTATGCGCGGTGAGCAAATAAACCAGATAAAGCCCGACAGCAGCGGCAAAAGGCAAAATAATCATCCAGGCAATCAAAAACACCGGTAAAATAAAACTATTTTTTACAGAAACCGCTCCGAAAAAATTTAAGTTGTTAATTACCGGTAAAGCTAAAATCGCAATACCTTCTCCGGCCGCCATTGCTTTCCAAAAATCCATTTTTTTGAATTGCGCGCCATTTAAAATTTGCATGGCTATTTATTTTAATTTATAAATAGCGATAACCGGTCCCGTATGGTCTATTTTTCGCAAATTAATAAGGGGATTCTTTATATTTTCCATATCCATATTTAAGGTAGTGGAAGAGGCGCCAGCCGGAAATATTTTAATTAAATTTATTTCTTCTAAATTAAGTTGACGGACATCTTGCATAGTTTTTTCATATCTCGCCTGATCCCACCATTCTATAACCATATAATCAAAACCTCTATCTAAAACGGCCTTAGGAATACCCTCTCTATAATCGGCGAACTTTAAAACGTAATAATTGGGCTTGGGATATTGATTATCGCCGACTGACGACAAATAATCCTGTTTTTTTGTAAAAAAATTCGGCGTATAAACTCTGGTATCTTCCACAGACTCCTTATTTTCATTAATGGGAAGCTCGGTATTGAGATTGATTATGCTTACTCCCGACGGTAGATTATTATAAATCCAATCTTTAGCCAAAATCCAGGCGCTGGGCTGAATCAGCTTATAATTCCATAAAATCGGAATGTACGCGGAAAAAAGAAAAACCAAAGCCAGTAAGAAAATCTTTATCCCGTTAGAAATAATATTTCTAACGGGATTTATCCTTTTGCCTAATAAATCACTTTTATAAAACACATAAATACCAAAAGCGGACACAACAGCCATAAACGGTATAATAGGCGAGATATAAAATCCTCGGCCGTTAATTCCGATTGTCGGGCCGAGGATCGGGCCTATAATAATATAGTAGCCGAATATAAAAGAGTTGAATATAAAAAATAAATCTCTCCTTCGCAAAAATAAGGGAATTAAACTGAAAACAAATATTATGGTCAGAGCCGGACCGTTTTCAAACAATACTTTTCCGTAATTGCTGAACATTAACCAAAAATCATAACCGCCGCTGGCGCCGGCGCTCTCCTGAATAATAGCCGCGGCCGCCGCCACGGATCGCAGGCCGTAATTGGCAAATCCATAAGGGTTTAAATAAAAAATAAACAATAATATAATCGCGATCACTAAATTAGAGAGCCAAAAATTCCTGTTTGTTATAAAAATCTCCCTAAATTTCTTTTCTTTATTTTTCAAATAATGCGCCGTTAAAAATGGCAGATAAATCAATATGCCGATAAAATGGACGCCGAAAGAAATTGCCGTCAAAAGCGCGGGATAAAAATAATCCTTAAATCCGGGCCGTTCTTTTTGATATAAAGCAACAATAAAATAAAAAGTTAACAGAACAATAAATATCTGGATAATCCAAACTTTGCCGAAATGGGACATCTGCACGAATATTAGATTGGTGGCAAGCAAAAATGAAGCGACTAGAGAAATAAATTTATTATTGAATAATTTTTCACAAATTCTATAAACCATATATACCGAGGCTACTCCTAAAAATATTGAAATAAATCTTGCCATCGGCAATAATTTTTCATAATCTGTTATTCCAAAAACTTTCAATTCCTCTAAGCTGGCAAATAAGCCGGAAAGCCTTAAAAAAACAAGCAAAACAATAAAAAACGGCAAATAAAAATATGTCCCGAACGGCATATGATACATAGTCGGATAATTCGGCCTTAATGATAATTCGGCGATCATTTTTAAGGTGGCCGCCATCAAAATAGACTCTTCGCCAATCGTATTGGAAATTGAATAATTATAAAAAATTCCGACTATGCCAAACGCGACAAAAAGCGCGAGAATAAAAACTAGGCCGTATTTCTCCAAAAAATCCGCGCTAAATATGTTTTTTAAACTTAATAAATTCATATTTGCGGAGCGTGAGATTTATTTAAAATATTTTTTTTCCGAATCAAAACTAAATTTCTGATGTAAATTAACAATCCGGCGCCCTGCCCTAAAATAAAAACCGGATCTTTAATGGACACGGCGTAAATTAAAAGAATAACGCCGCCGCCGATGCTAAAATACCAAAAAGCAACCGGGAAAAAACTTTCCCTTCTTTTTTCGGAAGCGATCCATTGGACAAAAAATCTCATAAAAAACAGGAATTGCCCAAAAAAGCCCAAGATAAGCCAAAAATTTATATCAAAACCAAACATATTATTTTAATCAAAAAAGAAAGTCCGGCTGACAACAGTTTTGCCTTTTTCAATAAAACATTTTTCTTCGGAAGGTTTCAGAGAACCAGCCTCCAATTCCTGAACCGTAAAATATTTAGAGCTGGGAATAAACGCGTATGAAGATTTCAAACCGAAACGAAGATGCTTGCCGGATATTTCTTTATGAAGAACATCTTTTATTTTAATATTGTTATGAGAAATCTTCAATAACCTCTCAAAAATCAAAGAAGTTGAATTTTCGTAAATAATCATCTTTTTTCTTAAAAATTTCTTCATCAATTTCTGAAAAACGTTCATTCTCCCTAAAGTGATTTGAAAGGCCTTGAACGCAATCATCGTAAAAGCGCGCAGCAACGGTTCTTGAACAGGTTTCAACGCGCCGCGCACCCGCAAAAAATCCGGCCCTGATTCAATTTCATTTTTTTTATCAAGTGCGTTGGCAATGTAAACCTTTCCCGAAAAATCAACTTCCAGGGCGGAATCAAAATAAGCCGCCCCTTTTGAATATATCCTGAAAACTCCGCCTTTTCGCAGATTAACGACAAAATAATATTTTTTATTTTGGATAACCCTTATGCCTGCTTCCTTAAAAAATACGTCAAATCTCCTTTCTTGGAAATAAACTTCGCTTTCCTTAAGAAAATTTTCATTGTTAAAAATCAGGCCGGCTTCAAGCCAATTGTAAAGAATGTAACAAAGATACCGGTCATCAAGATTTTGCGGATTAACTCCTTGCTTCAACTCCAACGAAGCCGCGCTGAAAGCAGTGATAATTTTTGCCGTCTCGTCAAAGGATGAAAAATAAGCAAAACCGGAAGGAATCAAATACTCGGTATTGCGGGACATATATTCTCCGCCAACGGTAAAATTAGGATGAAGAAAATGAATAAAAAACGATATCGCGTTTTTAACGGCTGATAAAACATCTTGATCGTCAGTTTGACGATAATATTTAACCAGATAATCAACCGTCAGCGACAAATAACCCGCGTCCGGACCGCCATATTCATTCCACCATCCTTCTTTAGTTTGACTTTTAAGAATAAATTGAATTTTTTTTTCGGCCGCTTGCTTGTAAAAAATATCTCCGTTTAAAAGAAAAACATTCAGCAAAGCCAGAGCGCTTCCCGCGGTTTGATTTAAAACCAAACTTTCTTCATGGCAAATAATCCAATCAGCCGCCCGTTCAAGCCTCGCGCGGATGATTTTATAAGAAGGAATATTATCTTCTCCTAAAAGCGATAAAACCTTGGCCAAGGCGGCAACCACAAAAGAAGTGGCCACAAACGATCCCTCATACGGATACCACTCATCAAAAGAACCGTCTTTATTTTGAATAGAGCAAGAAAAATTTAAAGCCGCGTTAATCCACTCCAAAATATTTTTATCCTGATAATAAATATTCCCCTCAAACGGCGAAGAATAAAGCAGCGTTAAAGTTAAAACCGCCTCTTGATAACGGGCGGAGCTTATATCATTCGTCCGATAATGCCAATAAGCCCGATCAAAAGATCCGTAGGAACGGGAAGATGGATTTCGATTTAACTGGCCCAATAAACGCGGAATTTCACAAATAACCGAACGTAAAAATACGTTATTTTTTATTGCTTGCGGCATATTATTACCGCGACCGATCCCAATAAACCAAATTTACGCAGACCTTGAATTTTCATAATAAAAGAAAGAAATTTGCTTATCGCGTCTTCCTTCGGCTCCCGATGCAAATAACTTGTGCCTCCGCTGCGGATATATTGCTTGATCATCTGATAGATTTGTTCATAAAATACAGGAATGAAAAAATATCCGGACCATGAAATATCCCGGAAGCCCGCTTTCTTTAATTGTTGTTTTGTTTTACGCAAACTGACGGGCTGATACGGCCCGAAAAAGCTGTAAATTCCCGTTTTTCTGACATCCTGGCCGAAGATTAATCTTACGGCAAAAAAGAAAAAAGACAAAAATATGTTTGATTTCCTCGCGATAATAATAAATTCTCCTTCTTTTCGCAAAGTATTGTACGCTTGAATGAATAAATTTTCCTTTAAGGCGTCGGATATTCTCTCTAATTTATAAATAAGGCTGATGGCGGCCTGTTGATTTTCCGTAAATGCTTTTTTTTTATCATCATAAATAATATGAGCCGCTTTTAATAATTTATTTTTGGCAAACAACCGGACGGCCGCTCTGGTATAAGCGGATGTTTCTTGAGTCAAATCCATGGCGATAATCGGCAGAAGAGGAAATTCTTTTAAAAAACTTCCATCGTAAGAAAATAAATCAAGCAAATTATTTTTTATATCGCCGAGAGTATTTTTTATCAATTCCCTTTCCCGTTGGTTCATTATATCCATTTCTTTTCCTAAAAAAGTTTTCCGGCAATAATATTTCTGATGATTGCGCAAATTTTCCAAACTCCAATCATTAGGATCATAAGTAAAAGGAGGAGCATTATTATCCCGAAATTTTCCTTGATGAAATACTTCTTCAACCGGCCTTCGGGAAACCAGAGGAGATTGCTGCGCCCGCTCATCAGGATGCCCCAGAGCGATAAAACAGCAAATTTTTTCTTTAACGGGAATGTTTAAAATTTTTTTGACTTTGCAATCCGCCCCGTAACTATTAATCGGCAAAGCGCCGAGGCCGTAATATTCCGCCGCCAATAAAATATGTCCCACGGCTAAACTTGCCCCCTGAAGCGCTTCTTTATAATTCCAGCCGTCATAAGTAACCGCAATAACAACCGGCGCTCTTCTTATTAAAGTGTTGGCGGCGGCTTCTTTAATCAGTTTTTCTTTCGTTAGAGCATCGTCAATAACGATAAAATTCCACAATTGCTGATTGCAGCTGGTGGGAGCGTAAGTGGCGAGAGCGATTATTTCTTTAATTAAAGCAAGATCTACGGTTTTCGCGAGAAAACTGCGGACGCTTTTTCGTTTTTTTATAACGTCAAGAAATATTTTCACGCTGATTCCTGATTATTTTTTCTTTAACGACAAAATTTCTTTTTTCCGATGAAGATTGCCGGATTATTAATTCGCTGATGAAACCTAATAAAAACAATTGCAAACCGACAATCACCATTAAAATGCCTAAAAGCAAAGATGGCCGGCCGGCGAGCAAAAGCCCGTAAAAAATTTTCCGCCAGCTTAAAAACGCTAAAATAATCACTCCGGCCGAAGAAAGAATAATTCCTATCAAGCCGAAAAAATGCATGGGCCGATCAGTGAATCGCCGCAAAAAAATCAAAGTAATAAAATCAAAAATACTGCTGGCAAACCGGCCAAATCCGTACTTTGAATCTCCGTAGCGGCGCGGACGATGATTGATTGCCGTTTCGCCGACCAAAAACCCCATTCCCGAAACAATAGACGGAATATAGCGATGCATATCGCCGTAGAGAGAAAGGCTTTTAGCCGTTTCTTTTTTATAAATTTTAAAGCAGCAATTCATATCATGAATATCTATGCCGGTCATTTTTCGAGCTATACTGTTGGCAATTTTAGAAGCAAACCTCCGCGATAAGGAATCCGCTCTTTTTTGTTTCCAACCGCAAACAAGGTCAAATCCGCCCTCTAATTTTTCCAAAAATTTAGGAATTTCATGGGGATCATCCTGCAAATCGCCGTCAAGCGTAATAATATAGTCTCCCTGCGCTTCATCAAAACCGGCTTGCAAAGCTTGGGATTTTCCAAAATTTCTGGCAAAAGAAATAATCCGGACGAAAACAAGTTTTTTCAGTTCAGCCAACGTCTTATCCGTTGAACCATCATCAATAAAAATAATTTCATAATCGTGTTTCAGGCCTTGAAAAACTTCCACTATTTCCCGGTGCAATTCAGCCACCGAATTTTCTTCGTTATAGACCGGAATCACGATTGATATTTTAGCTTCGGGTTTTAAGGCCATATTCATTTTAAACGAAAAAGTTTTTTAATAATTGAAGGGTAAGCCAAAGGATTATAAAAAATATTATTTTGGATCGCACATTCAAAAGTACAATGGCATTTAGTTTCTTTAATCTGCCGCTTGATATCTTTTCCCGCCTGCGAAAAAAGTATCTTTTTTATATCATAATTATTCTTCCGCAAATCCCCCATTTCCTTGGGCAAAAGTTCGCAGGGATACACTTTGCCCGTCTCACTGATTATCACCATTTTCTTTCCCGCCACGCACGGCAGGATCATCTTTTTTTCTTTAACCGTCCTGACAATCACATCCCTCATCACCAATTTAACCGCTTTCAAGGCTTTCAGATAAAATTGCTTTTTCCTTGGCGATTTGGCAAATGTTTTTTGTTCAACATAATCCGCCATTTCAGCATATTCGTCAATTGACACTTGCTTAGCAATAGATTCCCTCGCGTTACCGCGCGCCAAAAGAAGCACATGATTGTCAATATTTATATTTTTATCCACCCATTCAAATATACCTTTAATCTTGCGATGATTGAAATTGGTAAAAACCGTTGTTGAATCAATGTTAAAATTACCGTACTTTTTCCTTAATTCATTCAATCGCGCGTAAGACTCTTTTAATTTTTCAAAATTACCGGGAATTCCTCTGATCTCGTCGTGATCCTGGCCAATACCGTCAAGCGACAACGCAATTCTAAAAAACGTATTCGGACATTTCTTAAACATATCTTCCGAAACGCTGGCTATTCTATCCGGCAATAATCCGTTGGTCGGAATACTGACAAACTGCAAATTATTTTGTTTGACAAATGTTTGAATAATTTCCGATAAATCTGTTCTCAAAAAAGGCTCTCCTCCTGATACCGTCAGATACTGCAAATGCCCGAATCCTTTTGATATCTTTTTTATCTCTTCCAAACTTAATTCTTTTTGGGGATTTTCAATATTTTTCCAATAAAAACACATTCGGCAGCGGGAATTGCATCTGGCTGTCACAAAAAATATAAGATAAGACGGCATCTTATTAAAAAACACTTTTCCGATGTGATAATATTTTTTTAGATCCATTTTAAAAAAGATATTGAAATAATTGATTTAAAAACGCCCGCGCTGATAAAAATTGACAAAATCAAATTGGCGGCGATTGAAAACATCATAAACCATAATCCTTTTTCTTCAAAAGCCAGCAGATAGAATTTCATATTCATTATCACAAAAATCACGCTTAAAGAAACAACCGCTATCCATAACAACGGAAAGAAGATTGCGAATAATATTAAAACCGGAATTAAAAATCCGATCAGCGACGAGACGCCTCGCGAAGCTGACGCGGCGCCGTTATCAAACGAATTTTGCTTCATAAAAAGATTAAACCATAATGACGCTCTTTTATAATAATTTCTCGCGCAGGTCATAAAATCCGGATGATAATGTTTGCCCTGAATTTTTGGATTAAAATAAATTTTATATTTTTCCCTTAAGCGATAGCCAAGCTCATAATCCTCAACATCGGTTCCCCGATACTCGGTGTTAAAACCGTTCAATTCAAAAAAAACTTTCCGGCGCATTGAACCGCAGGAGGCGATAAAAAAACTAAAATATTCCGGAGCTTGAGGATACATCCAAGTATAATATTTCCAAAGAGCCATATATTCATGGAAAAAGCCGTTATTCGCCGATTCTTTCGCGTACATCCCGATTGCCGCGTGAATTTTCTCATCTTTGTAAAAATTAAATACTTCGCGAAGCGCGTTACTGTTTAAAATGACATCGGAATCAATAAAAAATAATATCTCCGCGCTGGCCGCCGTTGCTCCTTGATTTCTCGCCGATGAAGGCCCGGAGTTTCTTTTAAGCTTAATAACTTTACAAGGATATTTTTTTGCCATTTCTAAGGTATCATCGGTTGAACAATCATCAACCATAATCACTTCAAATTCTTTAAAATCAGACGAAAAAACCGCGTTCAGGCATTGATTAATCGTTTTTCTGGAATTATAAACGGGAATAATCACCGATAATTCCGGATTTTTTCTTGCTTTTTCATCAATCATACGCTTATTACCTATCTTGGCATTATTATCTGATTATCAAATTTTATCCATCATGACAAACCAAACAATGATTATTTGATTTATTTGATTCCAGAAAAAAACAATCCAAGAGCAAATTTTTCACGGTTAAAATTCGGCTTAATTTTAAAAATCAGCCGATCTAAAAACAAAACAACCGGCAATTTAATTATTTTTAAAACCCGCGGCAGCATAAATTCCACTTGCGAATAAACGGCCGTAAAAGGCCCTCGGCCAATCGGTTTAATTTCGATATTTTTAAAATTCTGCCCTTTAAAAATTTTAAAAAGCGCTTCATTCGTGTATCGCCAATAATCATGCGGGTCCGGATGATAGCCGACCAAAAAAGGCGCGGCGCCGATCATTTGCCCGCCGGGCTTTAAAACTCTTTTTATTTCCGCGAGTAAAAAAGAATAATTATAAATATGCTCTAAAAGATTAAAAATTAAAATCGCGTCCATGCTATTATCTTTGTAAGGTAATTTATCTTTTTCAAAATCAATTTCTGATACGGCCTGGTCCAAAGAAAAAATTTCGGCATCCGGCGAAATTTTGAAAAAACGATGATAACTGGCCCGATTTAATCCGCTTCCAATATCCAAAACATGTCCTTCAAGCGCGAACTTCCTGCATTCTAAATTCATTAAAATTCTGCACAAATCCTTGCCTCGCCATAATTCTTTTATAAAAATTACCGCGTCTTTCATATTTGAATCTTATATTGCTTGGCCCAGATTTGAAAAGTTAAAATTGCCCAAATTATATTTAAATTATATTCGCCGCGAAAACAGTGCCCTTCAAAAATATCCTGCAATTTCCGCCATCTAAAAATCCGGCGCGTGCTTTCGCAATAATTTTCCGATAAAACCTCTTTGATCATTTTTTGCATTTCCGGATATCTCAGCCATTTGGCCGCCGGCGAAAACCAGCCTCTTTTCGGCTGATTAAAAAGAAAATTCGGAATTCTCCCGTAAAAGGCCTCTTTCAGAATAATCTTGTTATTGAACAAACTTATTTTATATTTAAGAGGTATTTTCGCGGCAAATTCCACCAGATTTTTATCCAAAAAAGGCACTCTGGCTTCAAGACCGAAAGCCATTGACATTTTATCGGTCAGGATGAGCGAAAAATCAGCCAACCAGCTTTTTCTGTCTACCTCCATTAAAATCTCCTCAAACGCGGCGGAACGATCGTTAAATTTGAATTTTTTGTTAAAAAAATTCTTGGTAAGATTAAAATCTAAAAATTCTTCACTTATACTCTTTCGTAAAATCTCGTCTTTCTGAAACATAAAAAGCGCGTAACGTTCTATGCCAGCGGGCACATTCAGTTTCCCCGCTTTTTGGCTGAATTTAGCAATCGCTCCACGAAACAATTTTGGCAATTTTTGATAATAATTCGCCGCCAAACTCAACCGATATCGGTCATAACCGCCAAAAAGCTCGTCGCCGCCGTCCCCGCCTAAAACCACATCGGCTTTATTTTTAGTGAACTCGGCCAGCTTCATCATCGCGATCGCCGTGGGATTGGAAATCGGCTCGTCCATTTGCCAGACAACTCTATCCAGCAAATCCAAAACATCTTGCGGAGATAACAAAACTTCATGGTGATTCGTGCCATAATACTCGGCCGTCCGCCGCGCCAGATTAAAATCCGCGTTAAATTTTTCTTTCTGTTCTTTTTCTTTAAGGTTAAAACCAACGGAAAAAGTATCTATATTATCGCGCACTTTTGCCACGCAATCTAAAACCACGCTTGAATCTATACCGCCGGAAAGATAAATTCCCAAAGGCCGGTCGGAAATCAACTGGCTTTTTACCGCCTGTTCCACTTTTTCCCGAAGTTCAACCGCTAATTTTTTATTTGTTCCAAAAAATTTCTCTTTTGTTTTTAAATCCCAATAATTATAAGTTGTGAATTTATTGTTTTTTAACAACGCATAGCTGGCTGGCGGAAATTTTCTCACACCTTCAAACATTGTCAAGGGTTCCGGCACATACAACAGCCGCAGATAATGGTTAAACGCTTCTTTATCCAGAACACGGGAAACATTATGTTCCAAAATCGCTTTTATTTCGGAAGAAAATATAAATTTTCGGCTATCCCAAAAATAATAAAGAGGCTTGACGCCGATCGGATCGCGCGCCAAAAATAATTCCCGCTTTAACTTATCCCAAATAACAAAAGCAAATATGCCGTTGAATTTTTTAACGCATTCCGCGCCCCATTTCTGATAAGCCGCCAAAATAATCTCGGTATCGCTTAATGTCTTAAATTGATAACTGCCGGCAAGCTCGCGCTTTAATTCCAAAAAATTATAAATCTCCCCGTTAAAAACAATGACTAAATTGCCGTCATTATTTTGCATTGGCTGGGAAGCGGCATCAGTCAAATCAATGATGCTTAAACGATTGTGGCCTAAAGAAATACCCTCATCCGTAAAAACGCCCGTCCCATCCGGTCCGCGGCGGCGAGTAACGGCATTCATTTGAACAATCAATTTTTCGTCTTTAAAATTAAATCCGTTAATCGCGCACATATGAATTTCTACCGCAAATTTAATTAAATAAATTAAAACGAATAATGTGCCAAATCGCGGCTAAGCCGTCTTTCCAATTTATTTTTTTGCCTTCCTCGTAAGTTCGGCCGTAATAAGAAATGCCGACTTCGTAAATCCGCCACCGGCCTTTGGCGATTCTGGCCGTCAATTCCGGCTCAATGCCGAATTTTTTTGATTTTAGTTTTTCTTTAAAAGAATCAACCACTTCTTTTCTAAATACTTTATAACAAGTTTCCATATCGGATAAGTTAAAACCGGTCAGAATATTTGATAAAATCGTCAAAAAACGATTGGCCAGATAATGCCAAACATAAAGAACGCGGTGAGGATCATTGCCGACAAAACGAGAGCCATAAACCACATCGGCGCGACCGGAAAAAATAGGCGCGATCAGCCGGCCGTATTCATTCGGATCATATTCCAAATCCGCGTCCTGAATAAGGATAATATCGCCGGTCGCCCGCTGAAAACCGGTCTTTATCGCTCCGCCTTTGCCGAGATTTTTGTCGTGAAAAATATATTTAATGCCGCTTACTTTTTTTAAAATATCGCGCGTCCCGTCAGTTGAACCATCGTCAACGATAATGATTTCTTTTTCCATATCCGGCAAAAAAACATTCTGAACTTTTTTAATAAGTTCTTGAACGGTGTTTTTTTCGTTATAAACGGGAATAATGATTGAAAGTTTCATAATAACTCCGCGATTCTTTCTATTATTCTTTCCGAATTTCGCCAAGCGTCAAAAGCGGTGTTCAAAAATAAAATTCCGAAGATGCCAAGCAATATTTTAAGGGCAATTTTTTTATTAAACAATGTCCACAATCCATAGCCCGCGAAAACCGCGAAAAAAGGATAAACGAGAAAACGATAGCGCGTTTCCACGATAATCCAAACGACGGCCAAAGGCATCGCTAAAAGCGTCCAAATAAAAAATTTTGCTCTTTTTTTGTCTGTTGGCGGCAATTCTTTTATCCCATAAATCCCAAAAAATCCAAAAACAAAAAGTAAAACAGAATATAAAGCGGAAAGAGCCAAAGTCAATGCCCGGCTCGCGCCTTCCAAATGAAACCAAAATCCGGTCGGCCGCGCGAAGCTGAAATAAATGGAAATCCGGTAAAAAGTAATTTTTAAAAATTCCAGCGGGTTGGCAAAAATAAAAAACAGGGCTTCTTTAAGGGCAAGTTTATTCCCTTCAATTCTTCCCTGCTCCATAAATTGTTCGTTTAAATAATACGGTTCCAGTTCGCCGGTCGCGCCTGAATGATTTCCGGCCAGAAGATCATAGCCAAAAGCCAAGTTAGTCGGAATGAATGAATGATAAGTTTGATAATTTCTTAAAGTCCAGGGCAGAAAAATTAAAATCAGCGCGAAAGAAAAAAATAAAAAATGCCGCCAATTTTTATGAAAAATAAAATAGCCGGCAAAAGGCAAAAAAAGCAGGGCGATCGGCGTTCGGACCAAAACCGCCGCGCCAAACGCCAACGCCGCCAAAATAACAAGATAAACCGACTTGGCTTCGCTGTTTATATATTTAAAAAATAAATAAACGCTTAAAATTATCAAAAAAACGCCCAGAATCTCGGTCATTATCATTCCGCTCATTGTAATCAAATCGGGAGAAAATGCCATGAAAGACGCCGCCGCCACGCCGATGAAAAAATTCCGGCTTTCTTTGAAAATTTCTTTGGAAAGCAAAAACACCAGATAAGCCGCAGCCGCGCTTAAAAGAGCGTGAATAATCCAGACAACCCAAAGATAATGCCCGAAAACATAATAAATCAGCGCCAGAAAAAATTCATAACCCGGACCGACCCGCAAAATCGCGATATCCTTATCAAACGGCAAATCCGCCGACTCTTTATAACCATTTCCCTGAACCAGATTCCAGGCGATTTTATCGTAAGCCGCGGCATCCACCGCCGGATTAATTTTAAAATAAAAAGAATAAGCCAGCGATAAAATAAAAGCCGCGAGCACGACTGCCGTTATAATTATAATTTTATTTTTATCCATCATAAATGATACGCTTATTTTAACAGCATTTGCGGCCAAAATAAAACACCCTGCGATTTTCGCAGAGTGTCTAAATAATGAATTATTTTATGTTAAGATTCATTTTAAATTTAATTTGGCCCATTCCAAATATCTGTCAATTCCTTCCCAGATATTAATTTTGGGAACATATCCCAAACTTCTGGCAAAAGAGATATCCGCGGGAAATCTCATTACTTCACCGGGCCTTGAGGGGCCGTGGACAACCCGGACTCCGAATTTTTTCGCGATATACTCCGCTATTTCTTTTATTTTGGCATTCCGGCCGCTGGCAAAATTAATCGTCTTGCCTTTTAAAGAAGAATTTTCCAAAATCAGATTATATGCCCGCACAATATCGCTGACGTGAGTGTAATCGCGAGTCGCGCTTCCGTCTCCGAAGACCGTCAAATTTTCTCCTTTCAGGGCCTTCGCGGTTAAAATGGGAATTAATGCTCCGAATAATCCGCTCTTCTGGCGTTCGCCGTAAATATTAAACGGCCGGACAATCGTCACGTCCAGACCAAAAGACCTGAAATAAGCGTAGCAAATCCTGTCCGCGGACGCTTTGGACGCAGCATAAGGGCTGTTAGGCTTTAATTCCGCTGATTCATCCAGCAGTTCTCCGTCTTTAAGATCATGGCCATCGCCGTATACTTCGCAGGTAGAAACAAAAATAAGCCTTGAGCCATAATTCTTAACCGCTTCTAAAATATTGTAAGCGCCAAGAATATTGGAATAAAAAAACGCTAAAGGATCTTTAAGCGACTCGTCAACATTGATGCGCGCCGCCATATGGATCACCGCTTCATGCCCGCGCACGCTTTTATCCACCAGCTCTTTATCGGTGATGCTCCCCCAAATCAAATTTATTTTATCCAATACGGCCGCGAGATTAAAAACTGATTTTTCAGAATAAGTGTTAAGAACGGAAATTTGATGTCCGATTCTTAATAAAAATTCAGTCAGATGGCTTCCTTGAAATCCAGCTCCGCCGGTAATTAAAATTTTCATCCTGCCTCCTTATTTATAATAAAAAGATTATTAATGTTCTAAACCCCGTTAGAAAGCTCGCTTCGTAAACATCCAGAAATAAATCTTATTCATATAGTTTAAAAATAACTTTCTAACGGGGTAAATTCAAACTTAAGAGCAATGATAACAGAAAAAAATAAAAAGAGAAAGAGATTAAATTATTTAAGAAATTTTACGAGTAATATTTTTGTAAATATTATAATGGCCGATTTTTTGTTCCAAAACATATTCAAAATCAATTAAGTTTTTATTGCCAAGAATAAATTTATCATCGGACGATCCGACGATAATATAATCCATTAAACGTTTCGGGCGGTCGGATTTTATCGCTAAATTTTCATTGATAAAAATATATTGGTATAAATTTTTATCATTTAACAGAAACGCCGCTTCCGGCAAGTTCATTATAAAAACGGACGAATCATCGGAAATATTTTTTTCAGCGTAATCTTTAAGCCGCAATAAATCGTCGCGGAAAAACTGATTATAATTTATGATCAAAAATCCCGCTTGAAAAATTATCAGCGCGCCGATTATCGCTTTTCCCAGTATTTTTATCATTCTTTCCTTTTGAAAATAAGCGCCGGTTCGTTCGACGACAATCATCAGCGAAGCGGGAAAAAATAAAATCGCCAAAACATGGATGGAAAAAAAATAACGGTACCAGCCCGGTGTTTTTAAATACCATAAAAATGAAATAAGCATAAAAATTAAAAATCCGCCAACCGCGGAATTAACGCTTCGCCAGCCGCCTTTTTGGACAAATAGCGCCGCGAAAATAAAAATCATTAAAAATGTAAAATGAATCGGCGTTGATTCAGTCACGAACCGTAAAAGATTTTTCAGCGGCTCAAATGACGAAACACCGTAGGAATTGGAGAAAAACACCAACGTTTTCTGAAATCCGTTCAATGAAGAAAAATCAAACGATAAAAAAATCCACAAAAAAACAGGTAGAGAAAAAATAAAACAAAATAAAATCACGGTTTTTAAATCAATGATTTTCTGTTTCAACCATAAAAAAACAAGAATAAACAAAACGCTTAAGCCAAAAAGCAAATAATACGGCTTCGTGCTTACGGCAATCCCCCAAAAAAACGCGCTAAAAAATAAAAATTTTCTTTCTTTGCTTTCTTGATACGCCAGATAAATCAAAGCTCCGGATATTAACCAAAAAAGTCCCGGCACTTCTCCTAAAACCGCTTTGCCGTTTCCATACAAAGGAGAAAAAGTCGCGAGTAAAAAAGACGACAGGACGGCAATTCTGAAACCGTAAAGTTTTTTTATGAAAAAATAAGAAACGAGAACGAAAAAAACCAAATACAACAAGGGGGCTAAACGGGCGGCCCAGATTGACGCGCCGAAAATTTTTATGAATAAAGCAACCGGCCAGATCAGAGAATAACTCGTGGTAATCCAAAAATTATCGGTATAAAATTGTTCCGGCGCGGTTTGAATTCCGTATATTCCGTGTTCCGCTATATTCTTCGCGGCCTGCGCGATAATTCCTTCGTCAAACCAAAAACCCGGACTTGTTTGAAAATTCCAAAGAGCCATTCCAAAAACCAATCCGATAAGCAATATCAAAAAATATTTTTCAAAAATATCAAATAAGGCGGTAACCGATATTGTTATCTTATTATTCATATCATCGCTTATGGATAGAAACGAAAAGAAGAATCAAATCTTTTAAGATTCTCGGCGTTTTTCCAAAAAGGCCGTAAACGCTTTTCCTTTTTTCTTCGCAAACAATCGGAATTTCTTTTATCACAAGCCCCGCTTTTTGCGCGCGGATCAAAAGTTCCGTATCCAATAAATCCCGCTCATTTACGCATTGTTTAATGATCGGCAATATTTTTTCCTTTTTAAAAAATTTAACTCCATGCGTGTCCGTGCCGCGATATCCAAAAAATAAACAAAGCATCAGATTAAATCCTCGGGTGACAATTCTCCTTAAAAGAGGCCTTAAATCTCGCGCTCCTTTCATTGATTTTGAACAAACCACAATATCGCAATTCTCGTTTAAAAGAATATCCAAAGCCTTTTTCATCGCGCCAACGTCCCAAAAATCAACATTAAAAACAGCGACTAATTCTCCTTGGCTGCTAAAAATTCCATTTTTTAAAGCACTGCCGTAATTCGCGATCGTTAAAGAAATAACAAAAATCTGCGGATAGCGGGCTGATAATTCGCGCGCTATCTCCAATGTTTTATCAGTACTGCCATTTTCTACTATTACTATTTCATAGTTTCTGTTTTCAATCACTTCATTAGTTTTGGATATGATTTTTTCCAGCTCTCTTTCCAAAAGTTCTTCTTCATTGTATGCCGGAATAACAATTGATATTTTCTTGGCTTCTTGGCTCATATTTTTATTACCTTTAATTATTTTATTTCAATTTATATTTTCAACCAATTTCTTGATTAAATTTTTCAGATTATGATTCTTAACGATTATTTCGCGCAAAATCGTTTTATTCGCCGAATCCCGATTATCCATAAAATATTTTATTCTTTCAGTAATTTGTCCGACTGTTGAATTTTTAATAAAATTTTCCTCCGGCAGGATATTAGAAAAGGCCTCGTTTGAAACAAGAACATTCACGCCGCACGCCATCGCTTCAAGAACAGACTTATCCAAGCTACCGGTGGCGCTTAAATTCACGAATAAATCCCCTTTTTGATAAAATTTTTCAATTTCGCCGTAAGGAATCGCGCCGCTGAATCTGATGGTATCTTTTAAATTATTTTTTACAATTAAATCTTTCAGCTTTTTAAAATATTGGTCGTCAGCCGCGGTGATCGGTGCGCCGGCAATTTTCATCTCAAAATTCATCTTCTGTTTTTTTAAAATTTCCGCGGTCTCAATCAAAATATCCAAATTCTTGCTCGGCGCGATTCGGCCCGCCGTAATAATTTGATAGCTGGCGGATGATTGATAATTAACCGCCGGTTTAAATTTTTCTATATCAATGCCATGGCCTAAAATTTCCGCCTTTTTGGACGGCAAGCGAAAACTTTCGCGCGAGGCGGTAAATATTTTTTCAACTATTTTTTCCGCCATCCGCAAAGAAAAAGTGACGGACTTATGCGTGTACCATAAATAAATCCCGTTACATTTCAACAGAGCATTAAACCACGCAAAAATGTTAAAATATTGTTGTGATACCCCTGCGGCAAGACCGCGGGGTTTTAAAAATGTAACGGGATAAACTTTTTTTCTGAAAATTTTATAAAGCGGCCAGCCCGCCACCACCCAAACGGGAATCATATGGACGAACACCGCGTCCGATTTCGGCAAAATCTCAAAAAGATAACGGAAAAAATTAAAATACCGCCTGATTCTTCCGAATCCTTTTTCTTTTCCCAAAGAAAAAATTTTTACCTTGTCCGGCAAATGGCGTTCGCCGGTGAAATTCGCGATTACAAAAACCTCTTCAACATTTTTAGCGAATTCTTCAACCCAACGCACAAAAAAACCAAGATTATCGTCATTTATATCTATTTTTTGAGTCAAAATTAATAGCTGCATGTTTCCCATGATTTTTTATATTTTTCTAAATACTGGTCCTTTGTCCGTATTTCTGCCCTAAACTTAATTTGAAGAAGTTCGCCTTTCATTGCTTTTGTTATTTTTTCCACAAGGGCCTTTTTATCGTCCGGCTCAAAAATATTTTCTTTAGCCAAAATTTCATCGGCAATGCCGACATTGGCGGAAATCGCGCCGCATCCCGAGAAAACAGCTTCAATAAGAGTCCGGCCGTATCCTTCGTAATTGGAAGTAAGGAGAAACAAATCCGCGGTTTTATAATATGACGCGAGATCCTCCGTCCAATCTTCAAGAATAACATTTTCTTCCAACTTTAAATTTTTAATTTTAAATTTTAAATCAAGCTCTTCCGGTCCGTTGCCGACAATAATCAAGCCGGTTTGAGGATATTCTTTTATAATTTCAGCCATCACTTCAACGGCTAAGCCGATATTTTTCTCGCGCGTCAGGCGCGACGCCGTCAAAATAATGAAATCAAATTGCGGATATTTTTGCCGGAGATCGGTTTTAATCGGCGCGTTTTTTATTTTTCCAACATCAACGAAAATCGGCAAAACTGTTACGAAATTTAAAGGATAACCGATGGCCGCCAATGATTTTTTTATCCTTTCGGAAACGACGCGGAGACAAGCGGCGCGAAAAATCAAAAATTTAGCGAGCCAAACGCGGATTTTATTCAAAAAAGATTCGCGCCGAAAATACGAAGAGAGAAAATCAGTGTGAATTTGAAGCTGAAGCGGAAAATTGAACTGGCGTGCGATTAGCCAGCCGGCCAATCCAGTTTCAAAAGGATCCTGACTTGTGACAAGAAACTTATCAGGATAATTTCCAATTATTTTTTTGGCGATTTTTACCGCGTTAAAAATATAACTCCATCGACTAAATGAATCTGTCGGATAAAAAAAAGTATTTTCGGAAATTTGAATTTTAGGATTTGTTTCCAATTTCCGTTTTGTAAAGACGATGATATGCAATTCTTCCGCCAAACGGCCGTATTCAATCGTTCTCTGCCTGACTTCAGAATTTTCGTTAAAAATGTTTCTATCCGAACTAATGCTTAGAACTTTCATAAAATTTATGCCGCATGTCTTTGTGTCGGTGGGAAGAATCGGACTTCCGGCCTAGGGTTTATGAGTCCCTCGCTCTACCACTGAGCTACACCGACATAATTATAACAAATAATATACTATATTGTTTATTAGGCAAACTTGCGCGATTTGATGATTTGCTTTAAATTAAAATCAGTTTTTTGAAAAATTAATAATTATAATTAAAAGGAGAGAACGGCCGATGAATGATAAATCTTTGGAAAAAGACGAAATTTTAATTTTAACCCGCGAACTTTTTGAAAAATGGAAAAAAGTCAGGGTCAGGCGGTTTATCGTGGATAAAGAAATAATTTTTAGTCCGGTATACATGGGAATCAATTTAAAGAAGATTAGAAATCTCAGCATAATTTCGGAAAATGGCGGCCTTGTCAATGATTTAAAAAAACCGAATGAGTACGCCAATATCGGCTTTTGCGTTACAATCGGCGTCGGCGATTTTAACCATCCCAAGGCCAACGGCTTGGGCATCGGCCATTATACGGACAGAACTTCTTTAAAATCAAACGCGCTTAAAAAAAATATCAATAAAGCGATTGACGGCGCGTTTAAAATGGCTTTAAGCGAATATTTTCAGCATCACTCCCAAATTTCCGAATATAAAAAAGATAAAGAATTTCAGAAACTTTCAAAAGGAAAATCAACGAATTATTCCGAAGCGGAAAAACGATTAATTTGTGATTTTAAGAAAATCGCCGGCGTTATTGAGGAGGCGGATAATTTAATTTCAAAAAATAAAAAAATTAAACATTCGGAGCTTGAATTTTCAATCACCGAAGAAAATTGCTGGTTTGCTTCTTTTGAAAAACGAATGGACGGCCAAGAATCGGAAAATCAAATTTTTACTTCCGAGATTTACGGTTTTATCAGCTGGATGATAACCGTAAAAGACATTAAAGGCCGAGATATAAAATTTTATGAAACAAGAAAATTAACCGACGGTTTTAATTGTAAAAAAGAAACGGATGATCTTCAAAAAATAATGGGAAATCTCGCGGAAAAATTTCATCAGGCGCCGGAACTTGAATCCGGCCTTTATCGGGCGGTGCTTTCTCCGGAAACGACTTATACGATTTTCCATGAAGGATTCGGCGCGCATCTGGCTTCCGCCAGATTGATTGACGAGAAAGGGGCCACCGCTTTTAAAGCAAAATTGGGCCAAAAAATTTTGCCGGATAATATAGACATAATAGACGATCCCACGATGGAAAATTATTTCGGATCTTATAAATTTGACGATGACGGCCAGCCGGCAAAAAAAGTTGTTTTAATTGAGAACGGAATCTTAAAAAGCTATCTCCATGATCGGATCAGCGCCGGCCGCGACAACATCATTTCAAACGGCCACTCCAGAGCCGAATTCGGAGAAATTCCGGAAGCAAGAACCGCGAATATGATTGTCTCATCAAAAAAATCCGTTTCCTCCGATAAACTTATAAAGATGATAATTGAAGATTTAAAATACCATAAGGAGCCGTTCGGGCTTTACATCAATGGCCGTTCGGGCGAAGTGGAAGTTGAAAGCGGCCAATTCAAGATATACGTAAGTGAATTTTATAAAATTTATCCTGACGGTAAAATAGAACCGGTTTCAAGCGCCTTCATCAGCGGCAGCGCTTATGAAACCCTTAATCAGGTAAAAGCGGTTGGGAATAATCTTACGGAGTGCGTTGGCCACTGCGGTTCTAATTCCGGCTATGTCAGAGTAAGCGGCCTTTGCCCTTCGGTGTATTTTAGAAAAATCCAAGTGCTTTCCAGTGCCGAGGATCCAAATGCCGATAATTTAATGAAAGAAGATGAAGATTAAATTTTAAAAGAAAAAGAGCAATCATTGATTGCTCTTTTTTATTCGGCTTGACAACCGGCCGCATTGCTTTATATACTATAAAATATGCTGTTAACTGTTCTCCCGTATTTCCAGATAATTGTTTCTATTCTGCTGATTGCCTCTATCCTTCTGCAAAAGCGAGGCGCCGGATTAAGCGCGGCTTTCGGCGGAAGCGCGGATGGCGGCTCTTACGCCACAAAAAGAGGTTTGGAAAAAATCATTTTCAACGCCACTATTATTTTAGCCGGATTATTCTTGTTTTCCGCTTTCTTAAATCTTCTTCTTAAATAATTCCCGTTATCACCATAAAATCATTGTGAAAAAAATATTCTCATTATTTAAGCAGCGCGTTCACCCCGTTAAATTCGCCTCGCAACTATTTAACGGGGTAAACCCCGTTAAATTCGCCTCGCAACTATTTAACGGGGTAAATTTGCCGTCTTTTACCAAAATCCGCTTTATTATCCGCACGCTGAATATCAAAGAAAAAGCCGCTTTTGCGTTTTTCGCCTTGCTGTTTTTTACGGGAATAATCGGCCTTTCAATGATTATCAATGACCGAATCGCCGTTGAAACGCCGGTTGACGGCGGCGTCCTTTACGAAGGAGTCATCGGTTTTCCTCGTTTTATCAATCCTTTGATCGCCGTCTCCGAAGCAGACCACGATCTGACTGAACTTATCTACGCCGGCCTTTTAAAATCAGACGGCCAAGGCGGATTAAAATCGGAATTAGCGGAAAAATATGAAATCAGCGAAGACAATCTTACTTATACTTTTTTTCTGAAAGAAAATTTGCGCTGGTCAGACGGCCAGCCGATTACCGCTCAAGATATTATTTTTACCGTCAAACTTGCTCAAGATCCTTTTACTAAAAGCCCGAAAAGAGCTAATTGGGAGGGAGTGGAAACGAAAATTATTAATTCCCGCGCCGTTAAATTCATTCTCAAAAAACCCTACGCTCCGTTTCTGGAAAATACTACTTTGGAAATCCTTCCTTACCATTTATGGGCCGACCTTAAGCCCGAACAAATCAGTTTAAGCCAATTTAACATTGAACCGATCGGCGCCGGCCCCTACCGCGTTAAAAAAATATCACGGAATTCATCGGGAATCATCAATTCTTACACTTTGGAATCTTTTGAAGATTACGCCTTAAAAAAACCTTATTTAAAAAAGATAATTTTTAAATTCTACAACTCGGAAGCTGATCTCTTGGCGGCTTATGAAAATCGGATTATTGACAGCATTGGAGCGGTTTCTTCCCAAAAAATATCGGCTATTCTTAGAAAAGAATCCCGGCTTCAAACAATGACTCTTTCCCGCGTTTTTGGCGTTTTTTTAAATCAAAATAAGAATAAAATCCTGGCCGATGCCGCAGTCAGAAAAATCCTGAAACTGGCCGTTGATAAAAGAAAAATTATTGAAGAAGCGTTGGCCGGTTACGGATCGGCCATTGACCATCCTATTCCGCCGGACACGCTTGGTTCTATCAAAGAAGAAAATAACAACGATTATGACCCGGAACAAGCCAAAATCCTGATTGAAAAATCAGGATGGAAATTAAACGAAAAATCGGGAATAATGGAAAAGAAAATTAAAAAAGAAACAATCCTTCTGACCCTTTCTTTGTCTACTTCAATGGCGCCGGAATTGGTCAAAACCGCGGAACTTTTAAAAACAATGTGGGAAGACATCGGCGTGAAAACTGATGTTAAAATATTTGAAATTGGCGATTTTGAAAAAAATATTATCCGGCCGCGGGACTACGATGCTCTTCTTTTCGGAGAAATAACAGGATTTGATCCTGATCCGTTCGCTTTCTGGCATTCTTCCCAAAGGAACGATCCGGGTTTAAATATCGCCCTTTATGCCAACATCACTGCGGATGATCTTTTAGAGAAAGCGAGAAGTATCGCCGATCCGGCAAAACGCGCTAAAAACTACGTCGCTTTCCAAAAAGAAGTCCAAAAAGATATTCCGGCAATCTTCCTTTATGCGCCGCACTATTTATACATTCTCCCTGAACGTTTAAAAGGTATGGATATTTCCCACATTACCGTTCCTTCAGATCGCTTTACTCAAGTAAATGAATGGTATATTGATACCAAAAAAGTATGGAAATTTTTAACGGATTAATCTCCGGTTGAAAAAGCTGGGATGGCGGAATTGGCAGACGCGCTAGTTCATCCCGTTAGAAGTGTCGGAGTGGCGGAATTGGCAGACGCGCTAGCTTCAGGAGCTAGTAGTCGCAAGACTGTATGGGTTCAAATCCCATCTCCGACACTTCTAACGGGACAAGGGAGCTAGTTCTCGCGAGAGAGTGGGAGTTCAAATCTCCCTCCCAGCATTATGATTATGACAAAAAAATACAGAGAAAGAGCTGTTTCTCCTTCCCGTCCCCGGCGAACGGTTTTTCGCCACGCGCAAAAAATAGTCGGCCAAAAAAATGAGCATATTAAAATTGTGCCTTTGGGAGGATTAGAGGAGGTCGGCCGCAATATGATGTATTTGGAATACCATAATCCCGGCTCGCCCCAGCACGGAGACATTATTATCATTGACATGGGTCTTCAATTTCCAGAAGAAAATATGCCGGGCATTGACTATATCATCCCTAATGTTTCTTCCCTGATTCCTAAACGGGAAAAAATCAAGGGTATTATCATTACTCACGCCCACTTCGACCACATCGGAGGAATCCCCCATTTAATGCCTAAACTTGGCCGGAATATCCCGATTCTTGGCACGGATCTTACTCTGGCGATCATAAAAAAAAGGCAGACTGACTACAAACCCGCCACGCCTCTTAACCTTAAAGAAATAAATACCGAAAAAAAAGTCAAAGCCGGCCCTTTTCAGCTGGAATTTTTCGGCATTTCGCATAACATCCCCGCTTCCGTGGGAATAATCATCAATACGCCAGTCGGCATTTTGATTCACACCGGCGATTTTAAACTGGATCTTAAATCAGATATCGCCGGTAAAACAGAAATTGAAAAAATCAAAGCCCTCGGCGAAAAAAATGTTCTTCTTTTGATGGCTGACAGCACTAACGCTTCATCCGCGGGACATCAATTCAGTGAAAAAGAAATTACTCTGGAAATAGAATCAATAATTAAAAACGCCACCGGCCGATTGATCATCGGAACGTTTGCTTCTCTTTTGGGCCGGCTTAATGAAATTATTCAAATCGCGGAAAAACACGATAAAAAAATCATCATTGAGGGCTACTCCATGAAAACAAATATTGAAATTGCCACCCAACTCGGCTACATGAAATTTGATAAAAAAACCGTTATTCCGATAAGCGCCGCGGCCAATTACCCGCCTCATAAAATTATAATTTTAGCCACCGGCGCCCAAGGGGAAGACAATGCCGTTTTAATGAGAATCGTGAATAAAAGGCACAAATATCTGCGGATCCAGCCGACCGACACGGTGGTATTTTCATCGTCGGTCGTTCCCGGAAACGAACGTTCGGTCCAGCATCTGACCGATAAACTTTATCGCGACGGCGCCGAAGTAATCAACTACCGGATGCTGGACATTCACGCGGGCGGCCACGCCAAGCAGGAAGACTTAAAAGAAATGATTCAAATGATCAAGCCCCGCTACCTGATGCCGATTGAAGGAAATCATTCTTTCTTAAAAATTCACGCAAAAATCGGCCGCCAAGCCGGCTTAAAAGAAGATCAAATTATCGTTTCGGACAACGGACAAATTGTTGAGGCCTCAAAAAACAAAGTTCAACTAACCAAAGAATATGTGCCCGCCAACTACGTAATGGTGGATGGTTTGGGCGTGGGCGACATGCAGGAAGTGGTCCTAAGAGACCGCCAAGCTCTGGCCCAGGACGGCATTTTTGTCATTATCGCGGTGGTGGACAGCCAGAACGGAAAAGTAAAAGGTTCACCCGATATTATTTCGCGCGGCTTCATTTATCTCCGGGAATCCAGAAAACTTCTTTATCACACGCGCCAATTGACTCTGAAAATCATTGAAGAAACCGCTTCCAATATCCATCCTATAAATTGGGATTATGTGAAGGAAGTCTTGAAAGAACGGCTCGGAAAATTTTTGTTCACCCAAACCGAAAAACGGCCGATGGTGCTGCCCGTGATTATTGAAGTTTGACCCTCTCCTTATTTCCCCTTTATATTAAGACTATTTAGTTGAGAAAATTCCCTTAAAACATCCCGGGAAGCGGCCACTCTGACAATTTCATCCGTCAAAATAATCAAGACTGGCACCGAGATTATCAAAAGAATCGTGCCTAGAACTTTATCCTTTTTTTCCCAGTCTTTCAGCCAAATTTCATAAAGCAAAATCAAGGCGTAAACGCTGACGGAAAAAGGCACAATCAAAGTGATTAAAAATAATACTCCCCAAAAAAGATAAGAAAGGCCTAAAAGAGAGCCGGAATGAATCATTGTGTACCAGATGAATTTAATGGCTAACCAGACATTACCGATATAAAAAACGGCAAAATATGAAAAGAAAAAAAGATAAAACGTGGTCAAAACCGCCGATTGCCAATTCGGTTTAAAATAAAATCTGAAAACTTCTTTTAAATATCCTTTTTTACGAATTTGAGGCAGATTGTCCATAATTATATTATAGCGAATTTTTAATTTTAAACAAGTTTTGCTACAATCTAAACAATGATTAAAAACAAACAAATTATCCTTTCAGCTATGCGCCCCACGGGCGAACTTCATTTAGGGCATTATTTCAGCGTGCTGAAAAATTGGGTAAAACTCCAGGATTTTTACCGATGTTTTTATATGATCGCCGATCTGCACGCCCTTACCACTTTTGAAGACACCGCTCAAATCAAAAAAAACACCGTTAAAATGGCCGCGCTCTGGCTGGCGGCCGGACTTAATCCTAAAAAATCAACGCTTTTTATCCAATCCAAAGTTCCGGAACACAGCGAATTGGCGGTGATTTTAGGAATGATTTCTCCTCTTTCTCTGCTGGAACTGAATCCGACTTACAAAGAAATGAAAGCGGAACATCCAAAATCAAACACGCTCGGACTTCTCTCTTATCCGGTCCTGCAAGCCGCGGATATTCTTTTATACAAAGCGGAACGGGTTCCTATCGGCCAAGACCAGGCGCCGCATCTGGAACTGGCGCGCGAACTGGCCCGCCGCTTTAATCGCCGTTTTTCCCCTAAAGGAGGAATAGGCGGCGAAGTATTAAAAAAACCAGCCGCGCTTTTTGAAAAAACGGCTAAAATAATGTCGCTCCAGGACCCAACCAAAAAAATGTCCAAATCCGCCGATGAAAATTCTTACATCTCGCTTTTAGATTTGCCGGAAAAAATCCGGCATAAAATAAAACGGGCAGTGACGGATTCCGGCCGGGAAATTAAATATTCCGCCCAAAAACCGGCGCTTTCCAATCTAATCGCGCTTTATCAGCTTGCCGCGGATAAAAACAGAGAAGAAATTGAAAAAAAATTTGAAGGGCTTGGCTATAAAGAATTCAAAAAAGAAATGGCTGAAGAAATTATCGGATTTTTAACGCCTTTGCAAAAACGCTATCAAAAATTGATGGAAAATACGGATAAAATCCGAAAAATTCTGGAAAACGGTTCAAAAACAGCCCGAAAAATCGCCAACCGGACTCTGGCTGAAATTAAAAAAACAATCGGAATTTAATGAAATGCGTTTATTAAAGAAGTAAGTTCTTTAATCTTTTCTTGAAGCAGGAATTTTTCATCAGCTTCTATATTTAAGCGAATTATCGGTTCGGTATGCGAAGGGCGGATATTAAACCACCATTCCGGATATTCCACGGTCAAGCCGTCAATAAAACTTTGCTTACCGCCAAGATACTTCTTTTTCAGAACAACGATAATTTTTTCCGCGGTTTTTTGGTCTTTAATTTTAAAATTATATTCGCGGGAATGGAAATATTTTTCATAAGGCTCAAGAGCGCAAGAAAGAGTTTTTCTTAATCCGCTTAAGATATTTAAAACGCAAATCAGCGTAAAAAGAGCGGAGGAGGAAAAAAAGAAATCCTTAAAATAATAATGGCCGGAAACTTCGCCGCCGAAAGGCGCTCTTTTTTTCCGCATCGCGTCTTCAATATTCAAATGGCCGGTTCTGGCGCGCTCAGCTTCAGCGCCCTTTTCTTTAGCCACGTCAAAAACAATCCGGCTGGCCGCCGAATCCGTTAAAACGCGATCGCCTTTTTTCACCAAATAATCGGCTAAAAAGGCGATGATCAAATCGCCGCGTATTTCTTTGCCTTTTTCATCCAGAAAAACTATCCGGTCGCCGTCCGCGTCTAAAACAAAACCGAAATCCGCGCCCCGATGGATAATCAGCTCTTTAGCTTTTTGTTGAGATTTTTTTTCAAGAGGATTTGGCGAATGGTTGGGGAAATTGCCGTCCAACTCAAAAAATAAAGGCCAATAAGAAATCTCTAATTTATTTAAAAGAAGTTTAAGCATTTCTCCGGCCGCGCCGTTGGAAGCGTCCGCCACTAACCGAAATTGGCCGTTAATTTCTTTTTTGGCAAAAGAAGAAAGGAAATCAACATAACTGGAAATAATATCCACTTTTTTTAAAAAACCCTGCTTTTTTAATTGCGGGGATTTATTTAAAAATTCGGCTTTCAAATAATTTAAAAGTTCTTTTGGCAAAATGGAAACCGCTTTTTTCCCAACCAGTTTAATGCCGTTATATTCGGAAGGATTATGAGAAGCGGTAATAATCGCGCCCGCATCGGCTTTTAAAAGATTAACGGAGAAAAAAAGCGCGGGAGTGGTAACAATTCCAATATCGCTTACTTCGCCGCCTTGGATTAAACATCCTTTGATAAAAGCCTCGCTCAACTCCGGCGAAGAAAGACGAACATCGCGGCCCATTATTATTTTTGGATTTTTTTTGCCAAGATAAACGCAAAAAGCGCGGCCGATTTTATAAGCCGCTTCCTTATTTATTTCATTGGGATAAACTCCGCGAATATCATATTCTTTAAAAATTTTGGCGTTAATCGGCATTGTTTTTATTTTAGCATGTTCTAATATAAAACAGATATGAAAATAGGCATTGTCGGATTGCCCAATGTGGGAAAATCAACTTTGTTTCAAGCCTTGACTAAGCGAGAGGTGGATACTTCCAATTACCCTTTTGCCACGATTGAGCCGAACGTCGGCGTCGTGCCGGTGCCCGACGAAAGATTAATTAAACTGGCGGAAATTTCCCGTTCAGAAAAAATAGTCTCCGCGATTGTGGAATTTGTGGATATTGCCGGCCTGGTTAAAGGCGCTAATCAAGGCGAGGGATTAGGCAACCAATTTTTGCGCCATATCCGCGAAGCGGACGCTATCCTGGAAGTGGTGCGCGTTTTTGAAAAATCAGACGTCGCTCATGTAGAAGGAACTGTCAGCCCTAAAAGAGATATGGAAATCATTGCCACTGAATTAATCTTAAAAGATCTGGAAACAATCAATAATCACTTGCCTAAAATTGAAAAAGAATTAAGAGGGGTTGATAAAGAAGCGGCAAAAAAAATCAATAATCGGCTTAAACTTTTTGAATCGTTAAAAAACGGTTTAAGCCGAGGCCAGTTGGCCAATCAGCGGCCGCCGGAAGAAAAAGAAATTGGCCAAAGCATAAATCTGCTGACCGCCAAACCTTTGATGTATGTTTTCAACGGCGATCCGTCCGCCGCAACTGAACATTTTGAAAATTCTCTGGCTCTTAACATTAAAGAAGAATCGGAACTGAACGCTCTTTCCGATGAAGAGCAACGGGAGTTTCGGACAGAAACAAGTTTAGATTTGATAATTAAAAAAGCTTATGAAATACTGGGTTTAATTTCATTTTTTACGACCGGAGAAAAAGAAACGCGCGCCTGGACCGTAAAACGGGACGCGACCGCGAAAAAAGCCGGCGGCGCCATTCACAGCGATTTTGAAGAAAAATTCATCAAAGCCAATGTTATTTTCTGGAAAGACTTGATCAAAGCCGGCGGTTGGAACCAAGCCCGCAATCAAGGGCTTCTCCGCCTTGAAGGTAAAGACTATTTAGTTCAGGACGGCGATGTAATGGAATTTAAAATTTAGTTGCGATATTTTTATATTTAAGATAAGATGGGAATAATGGAAAACGCAATCGCGGAAATTAATACTGAAGAAGAAATTCAGCCAATCGCTGAGGATGAATTTAAGCTTCCTTTAGAGCCGAGATTTTACGAATTTTTTTATATTATCAAAGCTGGCCTGGAAGAAAACGCAGTTATAAAAACACTGGAAACCGTCAGAAATCTAATTCTGGAACAAAAAGGAATCATTATCGGAGAAAAACCGCCCCAAATCAGCCGGCTGGCTTATAAAATAAACAAAATAACGGAAGGAGGCCGGGGTTGGTTTAAATTTATGATCAAGCCGGAAGAAACAGCGGGATTAAAAGAACGTTTCAAAAAAATAGAAGAAATAACACGATTTTCGTTGTCTAAAATACCGAAAGAATCAAGTAAAATTTCTAAAAAACGGATAATCAGAAAACCGGCGCCAACAGAAAAAAGAACGGAAAAGAAAGAAGAAGTCAAAGAAGAAGAATTGGATAAAAAATTAGAAGAAATTTTAGGCTAACCGATATTTTATGAATCTAAACAAAGTATTTTTAATCGGCAATCTGACAAGAGATCCGGAAATGCGGGCTCTTTCTTCCGGAAAATCAGTGGTTAATTTCGGACTGGCGACCAATCGGATATGGAAAAACCAAAACAACGAGCGCCAGCAAGACACCCAATTTCATAACATTGTGATGTTCGGCAAACTGGCGGAAATCGCCAATCAATATCTGAAAAAAGGTTCGCTGACCATGATTGAAGGAAGGATTAATAACCGTTCCTGGGACGGAAAAGACGGCGTCAAGCGATATACCACGGAAATCATCGCCGATGCCATGCAAATGGGGCCGAAAAGCGTAAAATTCGCGGCCAGCGCCGTTGATCCGGCAGAAATTACAAGACAAGCGCCGCCGGAAGAAAAACTTGACACCATAGAATATCCCGAAGAAAATATTAATCCGGAAGATATTCCTTTTTAAAAATTAAGCCGCGAAAAAATGAAAAAACAATGCCACTTTTGCGTCAATAACTCAATCATCGCTGATTATAAAGACGCGGAAACTCTAAAAAAATTCATTAATCCGCAATCAAAAATTATGCCTCGCCGTAAAACCGGCGTTTGCGCCATTCATCAGAGAAAATTGGCGCGGGCCATCAAACACGCCCGCGAAATAGCGGTCATTCCTTATACGAGCAGATGACCAATTAAGATTTTGCCGCTTCTTTTATTTTTTTAACGATTTCTGAAGTAATTTTCGAATTTTCCCGCAGATATTTTTTCGCGTTTTCATAACCATGGCCGATTTTTTCTCCGCCATAAGAATATGAAGCGCCGGATTTTTTAATCAATCCGTATTTCTCGCCAAGATTAATAATATCTCCTTCGTAAGAAATTCCTTCGTTATACATAATGTCAAATTCCGCCGCTTTAAAAGGAGGGGCGACTTTATTTTTAACCACCTTGGCATTCACCCGGTTGCCGATTACTTCATCTCCTTTTTTAATCTGCGCCCGCCGCCGGACGTCAATTCTGACCGAAGAATAAAATTTAAGCGCTTTGCCGCCCGGCGTAGTTTCAGGATTGCCGAACATTATGCCAATCTGCATCCTGACTTGGTTTATAAAAATAACGATAGTTTTGGTTTTAGCGGAAATCGCCGTAAGCTTGCGCAAGGCCTGGGACATCAGCCGCGCTTGAGTGCCGACATGATGGGCGCCCATTTCTCCTTCAATTTCCGCCCGCGGCGTCAAAGCGGCCACGGAATCAACAACAATTACATCAATGCTTCCCGAACGCACCAGTCCTTCCACAATATCCAAAGCCTGTTCACCGGTATCCGGCTGGGAAACTAAAAGGTCATTTATTTTAACGCCTAATTTTTTGGCGTATTCCGGATCCAAAGCATGTTCCGCGTCAACAAAAGCGCAAAGCCCGCCTTTTTTTTGAGCTTGCGCCACCACATTCAAAGCCAAAGTGGTTTTTCCGGAAGATTCCGGCCCGAAAATTTCCACGATTCTCCCCCTCGGCATCCCGCCTATTCCCAACGCCAAATCCAAACCTAAAGAGCCGGTCGGGATACTATCCACGTCAACCCGGGGGGCCTCGCCAAGTTTCATAATCGCGCCTTCGCCGTATTTTGCCTGAATTTCTTTCAAAGCGGCTTCCACGCCAGCATTTTTAATTTTAACTTCTTTTTTAACTGTTTTTTTAAACATTGCGCTTTATATATTATTAACAATACGCTTTTTATTTTACCACAATCAATCGCCGATCGCCAATAATTCGGCCGTACTTATTCTCCGCTTTCAACGAGATGGCGTTAACGCCCGTCGCCATTATAAAATTTTCTTTAAAAAAACCTTTTTCATCGGTAAAAATGCGGCGGCCGTTCAAAAAAATATAAGAAGCGTTCTTAACCTTTCCCGCCACCGTTAATTCAGAATTCTCAAGAAACATTCCTTCTTTTGGATAAAAAATTTCCGCCGAAAAACCGAAAAATAAATCCCGAGCCTCATAAAAAAAATAGGCGGCGAAAATCAGCCAAAGGGAAAAAATAACTGTGTTTCTAATTTTTGAATTCATTTAACAGCTTTTGATTGTCGCTTTCGGCATCGGATGAAGTATTTTTTATCAGCACTTCCCTTGGTTTGGCGCCGTCAGCCGGACCAACCACTCCTTTTTCTTCCAAAACATCCATTAAACGGGCGGCGCGCGCGTAACCGAGCCGCAGGCGGCGCTGAAGATAAGAAGTGGAAGCTCGTTTTGCCTGAACCACTATTTCCCGCGCCTGTTCATAAAGCTCGTCTTCTTCTTTCTCATCTTCCATCTCATCAAAAATAGAAATCGGTTTCAATTCATCAAAAACAGCCGAAACATCCTTAACCTTATTATTTTCAAAATTCACTTCTTTTTCTTCACCGAAATCCTCGTATTCTTTTTTGAGGTATTCCACCACTCTTTTTACTTCTTTCGCGGTCACGAAAACACCCTGAACGCGAACCGGCTTTGAGGCGTCGCCGGAAAGATAAAGCATATCGCCGTTTCCTAAAAGTTTTTCCGCTCCCGCGGCATCCAGAATAGTGCGCGAGTCTGTTTGCGAAGCGGCGCGAAGGGCAATCCGCGTGGGAATATTAGCTTTAATCAATCCGGTAATCACGGAAACTTCCGGCCGTTGAGTGGAAATAATCAAATGAATCCCGACTGCTCTGGACATCTGCGCCAGCCGGACAATGGCCGATTCCAACTCCCGCGGATAAGCCGCCATAATATCCGCCAATTCATCAATGACAATCACGATAAAAGGCAAAAAATCCGCTTTTTCATCGCCGCTTATTTTTTCATGATAAGAAGCGATGTCGCGCATTTTATGCGAAGATAAAATATCGTAGCGCCGTTCCATTTCTTTGGCCGCCCAGCGCAAAGCCAAAATCGCCTTTTTGGCGTCAATAATAACCGGCGATAAAAGATGGGGAATGTCTTCGTAAGCCGGCAATTCCACTCTTTTAGGATCAATCAGCAAAAACTTCAATTGGTCCGGATTATTCTGGTAAAGAAGATTAATAATTAAAGAATGAAGAAACACTGATTTTCCCGCTCCGGTTGAACCGGCGATTAAAAGATGGGGCATTTTAGCCAAATCAGCGTAAATGGGATGGCCGGAAACATTTCGGCCCAGCGCCAGAAAAAGCGAAGTTAAAGAATTCCGCCATTCTTCCGTTGATAAAAGATTTTTAAGGCCGACGGTCGCGATTGCTCGGTTTGGAATTTCAATCCCGACCAAAGATTTTCCCGGAATCGGAGCTTCAATTCTTATCGGATGGGCCGCCAAAGCCAAAGCTAAATCATTCTGCAAAGCCAGAATTTTGGAAAGCTTCATTCCTTCCGCCGGCCGAAGGCTATATTGAGTAATGGAAGGGCCGATGCTTACTTCGCCCATCTCCACATCAATGCCAAAATTCTGAAGAGTCCGCTTAATGATATTGGAATTGGCTTTAATATCCCCGCCCGCCGGCTTACCGCGGTCTCCTTCTAAAAGTTCAAGCGGAATCTGCGAAAGTGAAGCAAGGTCGGATTTCTTAGCCAAACGCCAGCTGAATTTGGGCAGCCAGCCTGTTTTAGAATCTTCTTTTATTTTTTCTTTCTCGGCTGTCATTATCTCCGGCTTGGAAATCTCGCTTGTTTCTTTTTTAATCGGCGTTGATCCTTCAAGATAAATCTGATTGATTTTCAGTTCTTCTTCTTTTTCTTCTTTAGCGCGCCGCCAAATCCACGATAAGCGTAAAGGAACATTCAACATCATTAAAAGAGAAACGATAATCAAAGAGGAAAAAATTATCAGCGCCGCCCAAAAATCAAAAAGTTTCTGTAAAGGATAAGCGGTTAAAAATCCGACATAGCCGCCGGTTTTTTCGCCAAAAATCGCTTCCGTCAGGCCTAAAGAGCTTAAAAGGAATAAAACAGCGCCGATAATCGTGGCCGCCAGAATTTTATCTTTTAAAGCAAAAAGAAAAGAAAAAGCCATCAGAATAAAAACAACCGGAATCAAAAAAAAGGCCTCGCCAAAAAAAGTGTTAAAAAGGGCATAAAGCGTCCCGCCGACCAATCCCGCTTTTCCAAAGGCCGCCAAAGTAAAAACAAGGGCAACGGCAAAAAAAATAATCGCCCAAATGGAACGTTTGGTTTCCGGCTCTAAAACGTGATGCCATTTTTGATTTTGATCTTTAAGTGATTTTTTTCTGGACATTTATATGTCAGTTTAGCGAAAGAATTTTCCTGATTACACTATAACAATAATTAAGCCGTAAAACAACAAAAAAAAATCCGAATATTTTAGAAATATCCGGATTTTGCGGCAAAATTACCGCCATGCTTTTTTAAAATGCTTGCTTAAAGAAGGCCCGCTGCCGGTATAATGGGAACCAAATCCTTCTCCATAAATTTTTTCCGGCGTTTCCAGCATTTTTTCAAAAACCATCCGGCAAATCGGCTGGCCGTCAAAAAGCCGAAAAGGAACGTCCCTTGCCCTGACCTCCAAAACCACGTTTGTGCCAAATTCTCCCCCAAAGCCGGGATCAAAAAATCCCGCGTAATGAGTCCGTAATTCCCCGGCAGTAACATCGTACACCATAATTTCCGCGGCGTACTCCGGCGGGATTTTTATCTTTTCTTTTGTCGTTAAAAGATAAAAATCGCCGGGCGTCAGAACTAATTCGCGATTTTTCGGCCTTTGAATGGGAATCCAAAAATTTTCCGCTTCATAATAATTCTTGCGGAAAAGATCAATTTTATCAGTGGGATTTCTTTTTGCTTTAAACCCCACGATTTCCCTTCCGCTAAGATCAATGCTGAACTGAACGCTTCCACTCTGCAAAACTATTTCGTCAGCATCTAATAATTCTCCATTATTCGAATAAACCAAGCCGTGTTTGACGTGCGCCAAACGCAATTCTTCATTTGAAAGAAAACTGTCTCTGCTCTTGATCCTTAATTGAACTAATTCAATGGCGGGCGCAATCCCGATAAGAAAGGAAAGCGGAATAATTTCCAGATAAAGTTTTCCCTGATAGCCATAAGAAACAATATCGTATCTGGAAAAATTATCGCTTAAAACTCTGATGAAAGTATCCACCCGGCCGCTTGAACTTTTCGGGCTGAACACGGCGAAGAACTCTTTCGGAAGCTTTAATTCTTCCCTTAAAGGAATAAGGTAACAGGCGTTCGGCTCTAAAACCGAGCCTTCTTTTATTTTAAAATCGTAAATGCAATATTTCTTGATAAGCTCGCTGATTTTTTCATTTGATTGGGGAATCATTGAAGTGCTTATCCGAAAAATTCTTTCTCCCAAACGGCAGTCAATCGTCGCCGCTTGAATTTGTTTTTTTAAAATCTTCGGCTCGGCTAAAACTATCGGCTTTTTGCCGTCCACCGCGCTGATTAAATGCTGATAGGGCAGAATCATTTTATTCCTCCTTTCATTTTTTTCTTCCTTATAAATGGATAATCCATTGTTTTTAAATTTGCTGAAACGCGCATTTTAAGCGCGCGATTACTGATTGAGATATTAAAATAAAAATTCAGTTTAATCAATAGTTACTTTTAGCATAAAATAAAAAAGCCTGGAGCGTCGCGTTAGCGAATCCAGGCTCATATTTATTCTTCTTGATATTCTTTCAAAGTTTTTACAAACGAATATTGTTTGACACCATAAGAATATCCTCGCAAGAGATCTTTCATTCCTCGATACTCCTCGGAATATCCAAAATTGAAAGAAATACGATTTGCCCACCACCAATAACGGAAACCTTCAGTTTCAACAAATTCGCGGTAATATTTCGATTGAAACTGAATTAGGCGGCAGTTAAATCCTCTTCCGGAGGTTGTAACACACACCCTCATTGGGTGCGTGTTAATAAGAGAGACAAGAACCCAAGGCGGCGTTACATTAATTCCTTTATGAATATCTGCGCTTATTTCGCCGGTAACGAAATTCCAGCGGATGCCCAACTGGTTTACTTCTGCATAATGAACGCAGATAAGCCAAAAAAGAACTAACGCCGCCAAGCAAGTAATCCCAGCGACACGCAATTTCTTCACTTTTTGACCTCCTGAATTTGAATTTCAGATGGTTTCAACTCGCGGATAATAGTAAGAAACGGATACTCCTTGCCGCTACCCTCATAAGCATAAGCCATAAGGATCTGATTTAATAGCGACGGTCCATGAGTTGTGCTTACATTATCGTAATTGCCGCGCCCATGCCAAGAAATAAATAGGTCAACCCCCTTTGGATTAAACTGGACTAATTTGCAATTCAGTACGCGGTTGATTGAACTGATACAAACCTGCATTGGGCGTCCGTCAATTGTGTGAATTTTAGTTTTGAATGGCCAAGTAATGAAATAACCTGTTCTGGAAAGTGCCGAAACCTTGCCAGCATTCTCACCAAAAGTCTCATATCTATAACCAATTTCATAGTTGTCAACGAAATTGACAAATATCAATCTAAAAATAAGACTAAACAAAATAAACAGAAAACCGACACATATCACACCTAAAAATGATCTTGTATAAGCCTTTACATCTTCCAATTCATACTGTCGCATTGCTTACCTCCTTATTATTTAAGGCATAATTGCCATTTTTATAACTGTCAAATTTAACTGTCAAAAATCTATACTAAAAATATAATAACATACCTCATTAAAAAATGCAACAGTTTTGTTTTTTTAAATAAATATAATCATTTTATTCAACCGTAACGCTTTTGGCTAAATTACGCGGTTTATCAACGTCATACCCTTTTAAAACCGCCAGATAATAAGCGAAGAGCTGGAGGGGAATCACCGAAAGAATCGGCGAAAGCGGCTCGCTGACTTTGGGAATAAAAATCGCTTCATCGGCGATCGCCGCCGCCCGCCGGTCTTTTTCCTCGCAAATCAAAATCACTTTTCCTTTGCGCGCTTTGATTTCTTCCACGTTGGATAAAACTTTCTCGTAAACGCTGTCTTTCAGAGCAATGGCGATTGTCGGAAAAGAAGGCTCAATGACCGCGATCGGGCCGTGTTTCATTTCGCCGGCCGGATAACCCTCGGCGTGAATATAAGAAATTTCTTTCAATTTTAGCGCGCCTTCCAAAGCCACGGGCCAATTATATTTTCTCCCCAAATACAGAAAATTTAAAGAATCCTTGAATTTCGCGGCGATTTTTTTAATGGCGCCGGCTTGGCGAAAAAGATATTCAATTTTTCCGGAAAGCGAAAGTAAATCAGCCAGAATTTTTTTTGCTTCTTCTTTTTCCAAATACCTCAAGCGGCCGAAATAAACCGCCATCAGAGTTAAAACCGTCAATTGCGATAAAAACGCTTTAGTGGAAGCAACCGCGATTTCCGGCCCCGCGTGATTATAAACGCCGGCTCTTACTTCGCGCGCGATGGAAGAACCCACTATATTAACAATTCCTAAAGTTAAAGCGCCTTTTCGATTAGCTTCTCTGATCGCTTCCAAAGTGTCGGCGGTCTCGCCGGATTGAGAAATCGCCAAAACCGCCGTACGTTTGCCGAGCGGCAAAGAATGATAGCGGAATTCGGAAGCATATTCCACTTCTACCGGCAAACCGGCAAATTCTTCAAATAAATATTTTCCAATCAAAGCGGAATAATAAGAAGTGCCGCAAGCAACGACCACCAAACGGTTAATATCGTAAAGCTGATCTTCAATCGGCTCTAAACCGCCCAGTTTTACCTCGCCTTCTTTGGCGATGATCCGGCCGCCAATGGTGTTTTTTATAACCTGCGGCGCTTCAAAAATTTCTTTTTCCATAAAATGAGCGTAGCCGCCTTTTTGCGATTCTTCCAAATCCCAATCAATCGTATCAATGGTTTTGGAAATTTTCTTTTTGGAAAAATCAAAAATATCGCATCCTTTGGAAGTTAAAACCGCCATTTCATTGTCATTTAAATAAATTACCCGCTTCGTATAATTGACTAAAGCCGCCGCGTCCGAAGCTAAAAAATATTCACCTTCCCCCACTCCCACTAAAAGCGGCGAGCCGCGGCGAGCCGCCACTAATCGGTCCGGATAACGGCGGCTGACCGCCGCTAAGCCAAAAGTTCCTTTAACATGGCGGAGCGCTTCCCTAACTGCGCTCTCTAAACCATTCGCGTCAGAACTTCTTTCAATTAAATGAGCTAAAACTTCCGTGTCAGTTTCGGATTTGAAAATATGGCCTTCGCGCTCCAGCGCGCCTCTTAAAAAATTATGGTTCTCAATAATGCCGTTATGGACCACAAAAATTTCTTCTCGGCAGCAAGAATGGGGATGGGCGTTGGCAACCGTAGGCTCGCCGTGGGTGGCCCAGCGCGTATGGGCGATAGCGCAGGAAGCTTGAGGAATTTTTTTGATTTTTGCTTCAAGAACGGAAATTCTTCCCGCGGATTTTTTAAAAAACGGCTTGCCGCCGGCTTTGGCCAAACCAACCACTCCGGCGCTGTCGTAACCGCGATATTCCAAGCGCTTGATTCCTTCAAGCGCTATTTTAATCGCGTTTTTATCGCCGATGTAACCTACGATGCCGCACATGCTATTTATATTTATTACTTATACTTATCATGAAATTCAAAAAAGCGAGGAAATACTGACTTTCAAGACCGCCCGCAGGCGAAAAAGATTGGTATTTTTTGTTATAATATTTCTTTAACAAAAAATTTTTTCGCCGAGGATAGAATGAAGCGAGCCGCAGGAGCGAGCAAAATGTGTCTTGAAAGTCAGGTATTTCCGAGCTTTAAGCTTATTTAAAACTTTATAATTTCACAATAATAGTATTACTTCTCTTTTAATCTTTCCCAAAGGGATTCAAAAATAATTTTTTGCGTCTTGGCGATTTTTTCGTCGCTGACAACCACTCCAAACGGCTTTTCATCTTCCGCGACCGAAATTAAGGCGATTTTCGGGCCGTAAAGCAAAAAATAAGCCGGCGCTTCGTCTTTCAGCCATCGGCGTTCCGCCATTTTTAAATTCTTAGGATCGCCGCCGGCTCCCAGCGCCACGACTTTTGTTTTGATGCCTTGTTTTATTTTTTCTTTGGTAAATTCAGGAAAAAGGCGGTAAAGATAATCCCTGACCGGCCGCGAAGAATAAACATAAGTCATCTTTTCTTCCAATTTACGGTTAATTTCCAAAACATCTTCCAAAATCATTTTAATCCCCTGGTCGTCGTCAAAATATTCCACCGTGGGCCGGCCGCCTTGCTTGGCGTAAAAAGACAAAAAAGTTGGCATTGCTTCCTGAACTTTTTGTTTTTGAAACTGAATCATCTTTTCTTTTTTTTCCAACTCTTCTAAAACTTTTTCCGGAGATTCCACAATAAATTTTCTTTTCGCGCCGCGCTTTTCCGAAGAAATCAGCCCTTTTGCGGAAAGCAATTCTAAAATATCATAGACCGTGCCGCGGTTAATGCCGGTTTTCTCGGCAATAACGCGGATAGAAACCGAACCTAAAGGCAAAATCGCCGAATAAACCGCTATTTCTTTATCATTAAGCCCGATAGATTTTAAGAGCGGAATTATTTTAGCAAGCATCTTTCCAGTTTAAAAACTTTTTATTATTTTGTCAAAGTATTTTCTGCAAAAATTGTGGATAACTTAAAAATGGCTTATTTAAAGCCATTTTTAATTACTTATTTGTCATATCTTTATTTACACCAGTAAAAACAAATAGTATTGATATTTAAACAACCACATTTACCAAGCGGCCGGGGACGACGATTATTTTTTTAGGCGCGGTGGCGGCTAATTTTTCTTTTATAACGGGATGATTGAGCGCCAGCTCTTGAAGTTCGGTTTTGCTCGCTTCAACCGGCGCTTCCATTTTTGCCCGCACTTTGCCGTTTATTTGAATCACCAATTCAAAAATTTTTTCCTTAATCATTTTTGGATCGTACTCCGGCCATTTTGCCGAATGAACCGAAGTTTTGTTTCCCATTTTTTCCCAGAGTTCTTCGCTAAGATGCGGCGCGAACGGCGCGAGAATTTTAAGAAACGGCTCAAAAACATTTTTCGGCGTTGTTCCGCTTTTTTCCAGCTCATTTAATAAAATCATCATTTGAGCGATCGCGGTGTTAAATTTAAATTCTTCAATATCCTCGCCGACTTTCTTAATGGTTTGATTAATTAAATATTCAATTCTTTTGTTCTTAATCCGCGGTTCCGGCTTCCCGATTTTTTCCGCTAATCGCCAAATCTTTTCCAAAAATCTTCTTGCCCCGATAATGCTTTCGGTGTTCCAGTTGGCCGCCTGATCAAACTGCCCCATAAACATTTCATAAATCCGTAAAGTGTCGGCGCCGTAAACTTCCACGATATCGTCGGGATTAATGATATTACCGTAACGTTTGCTCATTTTTCGGCCGTCTTCGGCAATAATCAATCCCACGTTTTGAAGGCGCTTAAAAGGTTCGGAATAATTCACCGCCCCGAGGTCATAGAGAAATTTATGCCAAAAACGCGCGTAAATCAAATGGCGCGTCGCGTGCTCCGCTCCGCCCGCGTACACGTCAACCGGCGACCAATATTTTTCTTTTTTCTTGTCAACAAGCGCCTGATCATTCTTCGGATCAAGATAACGAAGATAATACCAGGACGAGCCCGCCCATTGCGGCATCGTGTTGGTTTCCCTTTTTCCTTTTCCGCCGCACTTCGGGCACTTTGTTTTCATCCAATTTTTTATCCCCGCCAACGGCGATTCTCCCGTGCCTGTCGGCTCATAATGTTTGACTTTAGGCAACTTCACCGGCAAATCTTTTTCCGGCACCGCCACGGCCCCGCATTTTTCGCAATGGATAATCGGAATCGGTTCGCCCCAATAACGCTGGCGGGAAAATACCCAATCGCGCAATTTATATTTAACGGCAATTTTTCCGTTGACAAACTTGGTGATTTCTTTTTTTGCTTTTTCAGAATCCATTCCATTAAACTTTCCGGATTGCACCAGCTTTCCCCCGCCGAGATAAGCGTTATCCAGAACCGGACATTTAGGTTCCGGATAAAACTGGCAGATTACCTGTTTAATCGGCAAATTGAATTTCTTGGCAAATTGCCAATCCCGTTCATCATGCGCCGGCACGGCCATAATCGCGCCCGTACCGTAATGAATCAGCACGTAATCCGCGATGAAAACCGGCAATTCTTCGTTATTCGCCGGATTAATCGCCTTAATCCCCTTTAATTCCACGCCGGTTTTTTCTTTATCCTCGGCAATTCGTTCAATTTCGGATTTAGCCGCCGCTTTTTCAATGTATTCATTGATCTCACTGTAATTTTTAATTTTAAATTTTAAATTTTTAATTATTTTGTGTTCCGGAGAAAGCACGCAATAAGTAGCGCCAAAAAGCGTGTCGGGACGCGTGGTAAAAACTGTTATTTTTTCATTATTCCCGACAACGCCAAAATCTATTTCCGCTCCCTGACTTTTTCCGATCCAATTCCTCTGCGATTCTTTAATGGATTCCGGCCAATTTAGTTCTTCCAAATCTTCCAATAAACGCTCCGCGTAATCGGTGATTTTTAACATCCACTGCCGCAGAGGTTTTTTTTCCACCGCGCTGCCGCACCGCTCGCAAACATTTCCTTCCAAATCCTCATTAGCCAAGCCGGTCAGGCACGACGGACACCAATTAATCGGCTCATTTGACTCGTAAGCCAATCCTTTTTCAAAAAGTTTTAGAAAAATCCACTGGGTCCATTTGTAATAATCCGGATCCGTGGTGTTAATCTCGCGCGACCAATCATAATTAAAGCCTAAAAGAGACAGCTGTTTTTTAAATCTTTTTATGTTTTTATCCACCGCCGCTTTAGGATGAATCTTGTGTTCAAGAGCGTAGTTTTCCGCCGGCAGCCCGAACGCGTCCCACCCCATTGGCCGCAAGATATTTTTGCCTTTCATTTTTTGGCAGCGCGAATAAATATCAGTCGCGATATACCCCTTCGGATGCCCCACATGAAGTCCTTCGCCCGAAGGATAAGGAAACATATCCAAAACATAACTTTTGGATTTTTTAAAATTCTCTTCGGTTCTATAAAGCCCGTTTTTTTGCCATTTCTCGCGCCATTTTTTTTCTATTGCTTTATGATTGTATTGTTTCATCCCATTAGAAATAGGACGCGGACACTAAAAGCGCTGCGCGTTCTACGATATTACTTATAAATTTTAATGTTTTATCGGCATTATATATTATAATTATGCGTCCACGATTTCTAACGGGATTCATATATTCAAATTTGAAATTCCCGTTCATCTAAAATATTTTTATGGTTGTTGCCCGGCATTTCCAGAGAATAACGCCGCATGCTTTCTAAAATTCCCAACGCGCCGAAAAGCGCCGCCATCGCCGACCCGCCGTAACTCATAAACGGCAAAGTAATGCCCGTCACCGGCAAAAGGCCGATATTCATTCCGACATTAATAAAAAAATGAGCAAAAATCAAAGTGGCCAGCCCCATGCTGAAAAGCCGCTCAAAATTAGTCTGGCCCAGAAAAGCTATTTTTAAAATCCGCCAAAGAGCAATCGTAAAAAAAATAAACAAAAACAAGACGCCGATAAATCCCCATTCTTCGGCAAAAGCGGCGAAGATAAAATCCGTTTCGTGCTCCGGCAAAAATTTCAAACGGGATTGCGTGCCGCCGCCGATTCCTTTTCCTAAAAATCGTCCCGAACCGACCGCCACCACGGATTGATCCGCGTTATATCCCGCGCCTTTTAAATCTTGAGGATAAAGAAAAGAAGAAATTCTCGCCTGTTGATAAGGGGCGAGTAAAAAATTCCAGCCGATCAAAACCGCGATCAATCCCGCGGCCGCGACCATCGTCAGATGTTTTCTGCTGATTCCGGAAACCATCACCATGCCAAACCAGATAAAAATAAAAATAAAAGCCGACCCGAAATCAGGCTGAAGAAAAACTAAAACCGCAGGCAAAAAGGCAAAAAAAGCGGAAATTAAAATATGCCTTATTTGAGCGATGGCAATATGGCGGCGCGCGAAATACTTGGCTAAAATTAAAATCACCAGAATCTTCATCGGTTCGGCCGGCGCCAAAGAAAACGCGCGAAAATCAAACCAGCTGGCCGTTCCCCGCTTCGTCTTTCCCAATAAAAGAAGAGAAAACAAAAAAATAACGCCTAAAAAATAAAAAAACAAAAGAAGATTGCCTTTTCTTAAAAAGCGCCAATCCGCCAAACTCATTAAAAAAAAAGCGGCAAAAGAAACACCAATCCAAATCAATTGGCGGTTAAAAAAATAATCGCTCCCTTCGCCTAAACTTTTCATAGTCATCAATCCCGCAAAAAGAATCGGAATTAAAGAAAAAAACAAAACATAATCTGTGTTTTTTATTATTTTTGATAACATAACGGTTATAATTTTGTTTGGTTTGTTCTCAAAAAGACTTCTATAATTTTTGCTTCTTTTTCAAACGGTTTTCGCCAGGTAAAAAAAGCGGAACGGAGCGCCTCGGGTTCCACCGCTTCTAAAATCGTCTGGCTGACCGCTTGCGCGTTATTATTTTGGTCATAAATCACGGCATTGACATAAACTTCCGAAAATGAAACTAAAGAACGATTACGCACTTTAACCTCTAAAAAAGGAAAAGGGTCTTTTAAAAATGTTTTCTTTTCCACCAAAAGATTGGGAGGATTTTTTTCTATTCTTATCCAATCTATTTCTCCTTTATCCGGCAGTTCTAAAACAGCGCGCGCCGGAATTCTTTCTTCAGTGATGATTCCCGGTTCAAAAATTATCAAACGCTCGGCCGGATTGGCAAAAATTCTGCCTTCTTTAACGCCCACCAAAACATTCCGATTATCGTATAATTTAAATTTATAAGGCAAATTTTGAATCCCGGCAAAAATATTCGGATTTTCCACAAAAGCCGCGGCATCATAAACTCCTTCCGATGTTTTAATCGCCCGGCTCCATAAAACAACCAAATTTTCAGTTTGGCCGACGCATTTTTTTTCGCAAGGGCCGCCGCAGTCAATTCCTTCTTCTTTTTGATTTTTCCGATCGTCAAAACAATTTGGTTCGGATAAAGATTGAAAAATCAGGCCTCCCAAAACCGCCAGCGCCAGAACCGCAAAAATCGCCAGATAAAAAAATTGTTTTTTTGCCCGCCAGGTAAAAATAGCCATTAATTCCATAATAAAAGAAAAAAACGATTTAGAAAAGGCAAAATTCCATTTGCGCTGAATGATTTTTATCTATATTCTATATAAATCCCGTTAGAAATCGCGGACGCTTAAATAAAATTATGTTATTGTGTTATTGTGTCTGCGTCTTATTTCTAACGGGATAAATATATGAAGAAACCGCTTGATAAATATCTTTTACTGAAACTAAACGCAAAAATCTTTCCGCCTCTTTTAAAGGAAATTCCGGATCCTCCCCTTCAAATTTATTTAAAAGGCAGAATTCCTGATCCTAAGAAAAAAGCCGTGGCCATCGTCGGAACGAGAAAAGCCACCGGCTATGGCTTAAAAACCGCCCGCGAACTGGCGCGAGATTTAGCCAGCCAGGGCATTATTATTGTCAGCGGCTTGGCTTTAGGCATTGACGCCGAAGCGCACAAAGGTGCCTTGGAGGCCGGCGGCCTGACATTAGCGGTGCTTGGTTCGGGCATCAACCAAATTTATCCGGCGACCAACCAGCCGCTGGCTAAAAAAATTATTGACCAAGGCGGAACTTTAATTTCGGAATTTGAACCGGACCACCCGCCGGAAAAATGGACTTTTCCCCAAAGAAACCGGATCGTTGCCGGCCTTTGCCAAATGACCGTGGTCGTGGAAGCGCCCGAACGGAGCGGCGCCCTGATTACCGCTTATCTGGCGTTGGAATACAATCGCGAAGTAGGCGCGATTCCCGGAGAAATTACTTCCGTTAATTCGCGGGGAACAAACGAACTCATTAAAAAAGGAGCGGCGCTTGTCAAAAACGCGGATGATGTCTTGGAAGTATTAGGCTTGAATCCAAAAAAAGAAAAATTTGACAAATTAGATAAAATGGAGAAAATCATTTTAGAATGCCTGCAAAAGCCGAAAAACAAAGACGAACTGTTAATGGAAACCCAATTGCCGGCTGATCTTCTTAATCAAAAATTAAGCCTGCTTGAATTAAAAGGCGTTATCAGCAACAGCGAAGGATTTATAAACTTAAACTGATGAAACTCGTTATCGTTGAATCACCCACTAAAGCCAAAACTATTTCCCGATTTTTAAGCCGGGATTTTTGCGTTGAATCGTCATACGGCCATTTGCGCGATCTTCCGAAATCCAAACTCGGCATTGAGCTTGATAATAATTTTGAACCGCAATACATCATTCCGATGAAATCAAAAAAACGCGTAAACGAATTAAAAAAAATATCCGAAAAAGCGGAAGAAGTGGTGCTGGCCAGCGATGAAGACCGCGAAGGAGAAGCAATCGCCTGGCATCTCATCCAAGCTTTAAAATTAGATGAACAAAAAACCGAAAACGCCAGGCGTAAAATCGTTAAACGGATAGTTTTTCACGAAATCACGAAAAAAGCGATTGAAGAAGCGTTAAAAAATCCGCGCGGCATTGACCAAAATCTGGTGGACGCCCAGCAAGCGCGCCGCGTCCTTGACCGTTTGGTTGGCTACAAACTTTCGCCGTTTTTATGGAAGAAATTATACCGCGGACTTTCCGCCGGCAGAGTGCAGTCAGTCGCGGTACGGCTGGTCGTTGAACGCGAACGGGAAATTGAAAAATTTAAGCCGGACGAATTTTGGACAGTCGCGGCTAAACTTAAAAAAAACGGAAAAAAAGAAAAATTTGAAGCAAAACTTATTAAAAAAAACGGAAAACAGCTTGAAAAACTGGCGATAAAAAATAAAGATGAGGCGGACATCATTCTTAAAGAGCTGGAAAACTCGCAATATAAAGTAAGTAAAATAGAAAGCAAAGAAATTCGCCGGCAACCCTTTCCTCCGTTTATCACCAGCACCCTTCAGCAAACTTCCGCGAATAAGCTCGGCTATTCCGCCAAAAAAACCATGCTCGCCGCCCAGCGCCTTTACGAATCCGGACTGATTACCTACATGCGCACCGATTCGGTAAGTCTTTCAAACGAATCTCTTGAATCCGCGGCTTCTTTCATTAAAAAAAATATCGGCCAAGAATTCGCGCTTGACGCTCCGCGAAAATTCAAGACCAAATCAAAAACAGCGCAAGAAGCCCACGAAGCGATCCGCCCCACCGATCCTTGGGCCGCGCCGAATTTATTCAAAGAAAAACTTCAATCCGATCAATATAAAATATATGAACTTATTTGGAAAAGATTTCTCGCCTGCCAGATGAAAGAAGCGATATTTAATTCTACCTCCGCTGATATTGAAGCCGGCTGCTTTACCCCGGTTAAATCTTTCGATTCGCGAAATTTAACGGGGTTTACTTTCCGCGCCAGCGGCTCGGTTATGAAATTCGCGGGCTGGACAAAAGTATATGGCACGGCTTTTTCCGAATCTCTCTTGCCATTACTCGAAGAAAATGAAATTTTAGAGCTTGAAAATTTAAATACCGAACAGCACTTTACCGAACCTCTTCCTCGTTACTCGGAAGCAACCTTGATAAAAACTCTTGAGGAACACGGCATCGGCCGCCCTTCTACCTATGCTCCCACTTTAAGCACCATTCAAGAAAGAAATTATGTGGAAAAAAATGAACAAAAAAAATTTAAGCCTACGGAAATAGGCATAATGGTGAACGATCTTTTAATTGAACATTTTCCTGACATCATTGATTTAAAATTTACCGCCGAAATGGAAAATGATCTTGATCAGATTGCCGAAGGTAAAAAAAAATGGCAGCCGGTCATAAAAAATTTTTATGAGCCGTTCGCTGAAAATTTGGAAAAAAAATACGAAACAGTGGAAAAACGCGATCTGACTGAAAAAACAGATGAATTATGCGAAAAATGCGGTAAAATAATGATAATTAAACACGGGCGTTTCGGCCGTTTTATCGCCTGTTCCGGTTTTCCGGATTGCCGATCCACCAAACCTCTTCCTCCGGTTTCTTTAAATATAAAATGCCCGAAATGCCTGACCGGAGAAATAATTCAGAAAAAAACCAGAAAAGGCCGTATTTTTTTCGGCTGCTCCCGCTATCCGGATTGCGACTTGGCGGCTTGGCAAAAACCGACAGGCCGGCTTTGCCTTGAATGCGGCGCCGCGCTGGTGGAATTAAAAAACAGCGTCAAATGCTCCAATAAAAATTGTTCTTTCCGGGAAGGGCACAAATCACCGCTTAATTCTTGATGGATTTTATAATTTTCTGAATTATGGACCCCGTTAGAAATTTTTGACAGAAAAATCTTAAAAAAAATTTTTCTGCGTGAATATAACAAAAATAAAAAAAATGATTATAAATAACAATAATATGAAAAATACCCAGATTTCTAACGGGGTGAACTGGGAAGAATATGAAAAAAAACTTGATAAATATGGCGTAAGCAAAGACGGCCGCGGCCTGATTAAACGGGCTTTTGATTTTGCCCATAAAGCCCATGAAGGGCAAAAAAGATTTTCCGGCGATCCTTATATCAGCCATCCTTTAAATGTTTCTTTAAAAGTCGCTTCCTTAAAACTCTCCGCTCCCGGCATCGCCGCCGCCTTGCTCCATGACACGGTGGAAGAGGAAAAAACAACGCTCAGCGCCATTAAAAAAAAATTTGGAGAAGAAACAGCTCTTTTAGTGGACGGACTGACTAAAGTCAAAAAAATAAAATATCGCGGCGCGGAAAGACAAGCGGAATCTATGCGAAAAATGTTTCTGACTTTAGCTCAAGATATCCGCGTTGTAATCATCAAACTAATGGACCGCCTTCATAATCTGGAAACACTCTGGGCTCATCCTAAGCCGGAAAAAAGAAAACGGATTGCTTTGGAAACCTTGGAAATTTACGCCCCCCTGGCCGACCGCATCGGCATGTGGAACGTTAAATCCCAATTGGAAGATTTGGCTTTTGAATACGCTTACCCGGAAGAATACCAATGGCTCATTAAAGAAATAAAAGAAAAAATTCCTCAACGGGAAAAATACCTGAAAGAACTGGTTCCTTTAATTAAAAAAGAGTTCACCGGAGAAAAAATCAAGTTTCTGGAAATCTCCTGGCGCGCCAAACATTACTATAGTTTATGGAAAAAACTTCAAAAAAAAGATATGGATTGGTCAAGAATAAAAGACTTGGCGGCAATGAGGATTATTGTTCCGGATATTGAAAGTTGTTATGCCGCGCTCGGCGTTATTCATAAACTCTGGCGGCCTTTGCCCGGCCGGATAAAAGATTTTATCGCTCTCCCGAAACCCAACGGCTACCAAAGCTTGCATACCACGGTATTCGCCAAAGACGGGCACATTACCGAATTTCAGATCAGAACTCCCGAAATGCACCGCGATTCCGAATTCGGAATCGCCGCTCATTGGATTTATGACTTAGCCGAAAAATCGTCCGAATCCGCTATTTTTCACCGCCGCAAATTCGCTTGGGTCAAACAACTTCAAGAATGGCAAAAAGAATTTCAAAAAGAAAAACATTCTACCAAAGAATTCCTTGATTCCCTGAAAATAGATTTTTTTCACGACCGTATTTTTACGCTGACTCCCAAAGGCGATGTCATTGATCTCCCCGAAGGCGCCACGCCCGTGGATTTTGCCTACCAAATCCATTCGGAAATCGGCGACAGCGCCGTCGGCAGCCGGATCAACGGCAAAATGGCGCCGCTCTCTTCTAATTTAAAATCCGGCGACATGGTGGAAATCCTTACTCAAAAAAATAAAAAACCTTCCCAAGAATGGCTGGAATTCGTAAAAACCTCTCTGGCAAAAAACCATATCCATTCGGCCTTAAAAAAATCTTCTCCTCTCGCCTTGAATGCTAAAAAAGAAAAAATTAAAAAAAAAGAGTTTATTATTATCGTCAAGAACCGCGTCGGCTTGCTCCAGGATATTACCGCGATTTTTGCTTCTTTTCGCCTTAATATTGAATTCATAAAAAGCGATACTGCCGGCACGGAATATCCGGCTATTCATATCGTTTTTACCCCTAAAAACGAAGAGCAGATCAAAAAAATAAAAATTAAGATAAAAAAACTCCCGGGCGTGGAAGATATCCAAGCCCGCTTTCGCTGATTAAACGGTAAAATTATTCAAAATATCTTTATCGGGCTCCGTTGAACCGCTTTTATTATTTTTGTCTAAATCTTTTAAAACTTTTCCAAAATCAGAAACAGTTTGAACCTGAAGAAGATTTGGCGCGGATTCTCCAGGTAAAGCCTGATCAGGCGCGGGCAATTCTTCGGCTGAAAAATTTTCCAACAAAGAATTTTCCGGCGAATTTTGCCGGGCGTTTTGCTGGGCGATTTTTTCCAAAATATCAACAAGTTCCTCGTCGGAAAAAAATGAAATGGCAATGACGCCTCCCTGGCCTTTTCTTTCAATTGAAACCCGCGTTCCCAACGCTTGGGTTAATTTTTCCTCCACCTGCCGAGTTTGCGGATCAGGCAAACCATCTTGTTTTCTCGCCCGATCGCGGGCAATGTGCCGCGAAATTTTTTCCGCGTCGCGCACCGAAAGATTTTTATAAAGAATATCCTTAAAAAGAAGCTGCTGGTCATCAAGCCGATCCGAAAGCATCAAAAGAGGCCGCGTATGCCCTTCGTTGATTTTTCCTTCGCTTAAAGCCGCTTGCATTTCTTTAGGCAAGTTCAAAATACGAATGCTGTTTGCCACGAATTCGCGGCTCTTTCCGATCTTCGCGCCGATTTCCCGCTGCCTCATGGCAAAATCGCCGATCAAACGCTTAAAAGCAACTGCCCGCTCAACCGGGTTTAAATCTTCGCGCTGGATGTTTTCAATCAGCGCCAGTTCCAATTTTACTCTTTCCGCCGGCTCTTGGCGGATAATCACCGGCACTTGAGTCAAACCGGCTAATTTGGAAGCCCGTAATCTTCTTTCGCCAGCCACTAATTCATAATCAACAACCGTGCCTCTATCCACTTCATATTCTTTTCTGACTACCACCAGCGGCTGGATTACGCCGTACTGGCGAATAGACTCCGCCAGCTCATTTAACCGCGTTTCATCAAAATCACGGCGCGGCTGCAAAGGATTGGGTTTAATTTTTTCCGTTTCCACCCAAAAAATTCTTAAATTTTGTCCGGTTGGCGCTTGATTATTTTCCATAATAATTTTAAATTTAACAAATAAGCTGAAAGAAAGCAAGAAACCCCCACCCTAATTAAGCCGATGTGGTGAAATTGGCAAACACGCAGCACTCAAAATGCTGTGGGCTCACGCCCTTGTGGGTTCAACTCCCACCATCGGCACCAGTAGAGACATTTTCAGGATTTGGAAAGAGGCGCGGATTTTGCTTTGCAAAATCCGCGCACTGACCCCCGCGTCCGCCTGCGGCGGAAGCCGTGAAATCCCATAATTCCCCCCAGCGTATGGAAACCGTTTTGTCCTTGATTTCAGGGTTAGAGCCGATTTTCTGAAAAAACTTCTTCCATTCCAAGTGATTGGAAGTTTTTTCTAAATCGGCAGCCATTTTCAAGGACAAAACGAAACTCCGCAAGGGTTCGACCCAATTCTTTCTCTGTTGCCCAAAATTTGTTTCTGATTCGAGCAAACCCGCTTTTTCACGCATGAGCAGGTCTTTGCGTTGTAGATACATTTCGCGTTCAATATCGCCGTCAAGAAAAACTGAAACGAGCTTATTCAGTTTTTCTTCGTTTGCTCGAATCTTCTCTTTCAAATTTTGGGCAATACTTCTTTTTTCAGAAATTGATTCTTTTTCCCAAGCGGTAATCTGCTTGTCCATGTCTTCAATTTCAGAAAAAGGAAGTGACACTGATTGAAGCAGAGTTTGCAATTGTGCGGCGAGTATTTTTTCTTGCGTATACGGCTGTGCGCACTTTCCATTTTTCTTGGTACAGCGATAGTAGGTGTAGCGTGTGCCAAAGCGGTTAGTGGTATATTGAGCCGTAATCGCACAGCCACACTCGCCACACTTTGCAAATCCAGTGAACACGAACGGAAGAAGCGTTTTTTGCTTTCGGGGTTTCTTCCGTTCCGCGAACACTTTCTGCACTGCTTCAAACAGTGTCGGAGGAAGAATTGGCTCAAAGTTTCCGTTGTGCCATTCACCGCGATGTTTGATAAAACCGAGGTATGCTCTGTTGGTCAGCATTTTCACAACGGAAACTGTGGCAAGTGGCGTTCCTTTTTTCTGAACAACGCCGTGATCCGCCAAAAAATCCGCGAGAGATTTCAAGGTATATGTTCCCGTGGCGTATTCCTCAAACGCTCGCTTGATAATACGAGATTTCACTTTGTCAGGTTCGATGTTCTTGGTTTTGTAATTGTTCACATAGCCGAACGGAGCGAGCGTTAGCCACTCGCCACGGCGGAGTTTTTGGCGGATTCCACGCTTCACATTTTCCACCAAGTTGTCAGAAAAATATTTGGATTGTCCGAACGCCACTTGCAACATGAATTTCCCTTGCGGAGTTGGCTCAAACCAAAACTGCGGAAAGCGTAAAGAAGCAATTCTGTTGATGTCCACCAAGTAAATTATTTTACCGCCATCAACAGAATTACGGGCGAGACGGTCGGGGTGCCATGCCAAAATACCAAGCGGTTCATTACTCGTTTCAATATACTCAATCATCTTGGCAAACTCGTCTCGCCCGGGCTTCTTTGCGCTTTTCGCTTCCGTAAATACTTTTACGATTTCAATGCGTTCTCTGCTCGCATATTCGCGTAACTCAAAAAGCTGTGCCTCAATGGACATTATTTGCTGGTCATCTTCCTCGGTACTCTTGCGAGCATAGAGAACGCATTTAGTTTTGGTTTGAGTTGTTTCCATACGCTGGGGGGAATTATGGGATTTCACGGCTTCCGCCGCAGGCGGAAAGGGTTTTGGCGAAAATCAAAGCGCGATTTTGGCTTCCGCAAAATCGCTCCATATTCTTAATTCCGAACAAGTTACTACTGGTGCTGTAATTATACACTTTGCGCGAACCTTTTTTGAGCGGAAGGAATGATGCGCACCTCGTCCGCTCCCTTCGGTCGCGGGAGCAAAAACCAAAAATTTTCCTTATCTTTCTTCTTTTCCTCGGCGGCGGGGGGGTGTGGGGGGAGCCGACAAAAAGGGAAAGGAAATTTTTGGTTTTGCTTCGTCGCTTCCATATTGGATTATACTCCAATATTGTTATCAAGTGCAAGATTGGTTATGCTGTGGATATGAAAAAAAGTATTTCAAAAAAGCTTGGAGCCAATATAAAGCGTATACGAACTAAAAAAGGAATGACACAGGGTGATATTTTTCGCGCCCTTAACTTAGACCGTGGATATGTAAGTAGTTTGGAAAGTGGCAAGAGAAATCCTACTTTATCCATGATTGAAAAAATAGCAGGAGCGCTTGGGGTTCAAAGCGACGAACTTTTGAAATAATTATGGCAGACGAAAAACCAAAAAATAGAGAATTTGAAAAGTTATTTTCGGAAGTCCAACAACTAAGAAAAAGACTTCTAACCACGATCGCTTCTCATAAAATATTTAACCAATTCAATAAACTTCTCGCACCAAATATTGTTGGAAAAAGGAAAGCAGAAAAGAATGTAAAGGTGTTCGGGAATTATGTCTATTTTTTCTCAACAACAAAAGAAGCGACGAGGTGTTATTTTTTGATTGAGCTTGCAAAATTTTTCGATACCCTTAAACCAAAAAATGAAACTAGAAGTATTTACTGGGTATTAGATTACGCTAAGAAAAATATTCACCGATTAACTAGAGAAGATTTTACGGCTTACCATGATGGACAACAAATTATTCCAGAAATTTTTGCAAGTTACAAACAACTTGAGATTTCCGATTTGAAAAAACTTCAAAAACGACTTACGAGGAATAAAGATGCAATCAAAAGACTCAAAACTTATCGAGATCAATATCTTGCGCACGATGACATTAAAAAAATTACAGTAAAACTTACAGTACGAAAAACGGAGGTATTACTTCGCATCGTGAGAGATGTGGTAGAGCTTTTTTATCATAGGCTTGAGTTTGCAAGCAATTCTTATAAAAATTTTGAGGAGGAACCAGTTATGGAGGTTGATAGGCTTATCAAAAATTTAGCTGAACATGAAAAACAAAGACTTGAAGAAATAAGAAAAAGGTATGCTATTAAATAAGGATAAAAATAAAATTGGTGTTTAGGTTTCTTATTTTATGAAAAATGTGGTAATATAAAACTTATGAAAAACTTACAAAAAGGTTTTGTGCTTCCTTTAGTAATCGCAATAATTGCAGTATTGGTGATTAGTGGTGGCTTTTACGTCTACAAAAACAAACTATCAGAAAAGTGCAATAAAAATTTACCATTTGCTGAATACAACAGTTGTTTAAATACCACTGCCGTAAATGAAAGCAATGTAGAAATATGCAACAAAGCGAGCACAAATGGAGCAAAATATTCCTGTATAACCAACTTTGCTAAAGAGAAAGAAAATTTAAACGCGTGTAATGATTTACCTGAATTTGATAATCAGGGATGCATAATGGGCATTGCGGTTAAAATAAAAGATTTAAATCTTTGTAAAACATTAAAATCAAATGACTATCAAGTTAGCTGTCAAACGCAAATCCAAAGTAAAAGTGCTGTCGAATCCAGTGACGAACAAGTTTGTGAAAATATAGTAGGACAAACTTCAAAAGATAAATGTTACGCAGGTGTTGCAATCAAAAAAGGAGACGCCGGAATATGCGAAAAGGTAGTCGCTGTTGTTTATAATACTAGTTGTTATATTCAGATAGCTAAAAGTAAAAATGATTCTCAAATTTGTAATCTAATAAAAAATAATTTTGATAAAGAATTGTGTTTGAAAGAGTTTAGATAGAGTTGAAAATTTTAGAGCTTCCCTTTTCCAAGGGAGCAATCCCCGCCGTTTTATAATATCTCTTCAAAACGGCGGGGATTTGTGCGCGCACAGGGCGGGTGGGGCAAGCACATATAGATTTGTTTGTGCCTAGCACAATCCGCTTTGTGAGTTACCGCTAAACTTGGGCGGAGGCATATAGTCTAGAACTATCACTAAACGCGGAGAGGAAGCGCCTCGTCTCGCCGCAAGGACGGAGCAATGAACAATATTAAAGAACCACAAATGATATAATGGAAATGTTCATTTCGTAGTCTGAAGCGGCGAAGCAAAACCAAAAATTTCCTTTCCATTTTTT